>JAYTCP010000090.1:0-8899 GCA_043736435.1 Planctomycetia bacterium
CGAGGCGAAGGCCCGCCGCCCGATGGCCCTCGTGCAGGCTGGGGTCCCGCGCCAGGTCGACGAGGGTCCTCGAGAGGGCCTCGGCCCGCGCCTCGCGCGCGCGCTCATGCACCACGACGTGCCCGGCGCGAAGGTGGCAGACCACGTCGATGCTCGACCGCCCCGGCCGGGCCCAGGTCGCCTCGAGGACCGCCCGCCCCCGCTCGGCGAGGCGCGAGACCGTATTCTCCACGCGCTCGGCATGCTCCGGGATCGCGAGCGACGCGAGGTCACGGCCGACGAGGTCGGCCGGGGGGGTCGCCATGAGGTTGCCGAAGGCCTCGTTCGCCCAGGCGATACGGCCCGCGGTGGTGATCCGCGCGATGGCGTCGGCTGTGACGTCGAGCGCGGAGCGCAGGGCTTCGAACTCGGCTCGATTCGTCGGGTCCACGCTCACGCCTCCTCGTTCGACGCACCCTGAGCGCATTCTAGCCCCGGCGGGCTGCCTCCGGGGCGCGAAGCCGGCGTCCGCGGGACCTTGGGCCCCGGGGTCGCCGTCGCCCCGGGGCTACTTGGCTCCCGGGGGCGCCGCCTCGGTGCCCTCGTCCGTCCTCGATCGCTCCGCCCCGGCCCGTCGGGCGTCCCCGTCCAGCTCGGAGAGGAGGAAGCACATCCGGTCTAGGAGATCCGCCTTCGCTTGGAGCCGGGACGAGCTGCCGTGGCCGGACGCCCGGTCGATGGAGAGCAGGATGGGGCGCTCCGAGGCCGTGGCCGCCTGCCACGCCGCGGCGATCTTGCGGGCGTGGAAGGCGTTCACCCGTCCGTCGTGAAGCCCAGCCGTCACGAGGCTCGAGGGGTAGGCGGCGCCGCCCTTCACGTTGTGGACCGGCGAGTACGGCCGGATCCACCGGTACTCGGCTTCGACGTCGGGGTCGCCGTACTCCTTCGTCCAGACCTTCGCGTATTGGAAGCGGTGGTAGCGCAGCATGTCGGTCAACGGCACGCTGCATACCACCGCCCGGCAGAGGTCGGGGCGCTGGTTGGTGACGACCGCCACGAGGAGCCCGCCGTTGCTTCCGCCCTGGATCGCGAGCCGGTCGCGGTGCGCGCGGCCGGTGCTCACGAGCCAGTCGGTCCCCGCGATCAGGTCGTCGTACACGTTCTGCTTGGTCCCGAGCGACCCCGCCTTGTGCCACTCCTCGCCGAACTCGTCGCCGCCGCGCAGGCACGCCACCGCGAAGACGCCACCGAGCTCGGCCCACAGCGCGTTCGCCGGAGACCACCCGGGGTAGCGGCCGACGCGGAAGCCCCCGTAGCCGGAGAGGACGAGCGGGGCCCTGCCGTCGAGCGGCACGTCCTTGCGGTGGAGCAGGAAGATCGGGATGCGGGTCCCGTCCTTGCTCGGGTAGGTCGCGCGCAGGGTCTCGAGCGCCTCCACGTCGATCGTCGTGGGCGCCCGGTCGAGCACGGTGAGCGGACGCCGTGCCGACGCGACGTCGACGACGTAGGTCGTGACCGGCAGGTGGTACGACTCGAACGCGAACCACAGCCGAGGGTCGCCCGGCTTCGTCACGAGCCCCCGCGCCGTGCCTGGACCGGGCAGCGCGACCTCGCCGAGGTCCTTGCCCTCGAGGTCGACCACGCGGATGCGCGACACCACGTTCTCCCGCGTGTGGACCACGAGGACGCCCGCCACGGGCAGCACGTCCTCGAGGACGCCCTCGGCCTCCGGGACGATCGTCGTCCACCGCTTGGGATCCCCCACCGTCTCGGCCGTGGCCGTGCACACCCGCTTGCGGGGCGCGTCCAGGTCGGTGGTCAGGAGGTAGGTCTCCCCCACCTTGTCGAAGTGCGTGATCGCGTCCACGCCCACGAGGAGCGGCTTCACCACCGTCTTCCCGTCGACACGGGCGATCTCGAACGTGTCCAGGCTCTGGGAAGGCAAACCGCGCACGAGGAACGAGGTCTTCTCGTCCGTGCTCGAACCCACGTACATCCCCTCGATGTCGGGGCGGCCCGTACCGTAGACGAGCTCGTCGTCGATCAGCAGCGGGTCGGTGAGCCGGTGGAAACGCACGCGCCGGTGATGCTGCGCCTGCCCGGCAGGGACGGAGTCCGGATCCGGCAGCCGCGAGTACCAGAAGCCCGACGAATCCGGCGCCCACCGGATCTGCGAGAACTTCATCCGCGTGACGACCAGGTCGGCGTCCTTGCCCTTCGTGAGGTCCCGCAGGTACATCGTGCTGTTCTCGCTCCCCTTCCGATCACGGAAGTAGGCGACGAAGCGCCCGTCGGGCGACGGCGTGTACCCCCGTAGCCCCTCCGTGCCGTCCGCGCTCCACGCGTTCGGATCGAAGATCACCTCGTCCGGCCCCGTGTCGTCGTCCTTCTGCGCATGGACGATCGCGTGGTTCTTCCCCGCGGGCCGCTCCGTCCACCACCGCCGGCCACCGGCGAAGCGCGGCAGCCCCTTGATGCTCTCGAGGTCGAGTTCCCCGTCGATCCGCGCCTTGAGCGCCGCGCGGCCGGGCACGGCGTCGAGCCGCGCCCGCACGAGCGCCTCCTGCGCCGCGTCCCAGGCCTCGACCTCGGGGCTCGCGTCGTCCTCGAGCCACCGGTACGGATCGGCCACCTTCTCGCCGTGGAGGACGTAGGCGACGTCGTCGAGCCGCGTCGCCGGGTAGGCGGGCCGGGCGGCAGGCGCTGCGAGAGCCGGGGTGGGTGCAGGGGCAGCCGTCGTCGGGGGAAGGGTGGGAGGGCCAACGGGGGCGCCGGGGGCCGGGGATGGGGCCGGCTCGTCCGCGTAGGTCCGCGGCGCGGGCAACGCCCCGATCGCCACGACCCCCAGCGCCCAGAGGATTAAGCGCAACGACTTCGTGTCCACGCCCGCCTCCTGGAACCGTGTGCGGCACGAAAGCCGGCGAAACGCCGCCGAGCCTGCGCGCGAGCGACGGCCATCCTCCCCGGGCAGGAGGGCGGGAGGTACTAGTTCTTCGTCGGGTCCGTGATGCGGCCGAGGAAGAGGATCTCCCCCGTCTCGACGTGCCGGATCACGACGAGGAACGGGCGGTCCACGACCACCTTCACGGGCTCCTCGGGGCGGGGCATGGACTTCGCCTCCATGAGGACGGCGGTTGCCGCGGCGGCCTCGGTGCCCTCCTCGTCGACGGCCACGAACGCCTTGTGGAGGACGGCGCCGATCCAGATCCGCTCCGCCGTCGTGATGCCGGAGAAGTCGGCCTTCTCGGCATCGAACGCCAGAGGCATCCCGAGGCCCCGCAGCGTGTCCGAGAGCTCGTACGTCGAGGTGAACGAGAACTTCGGCAGCTCGAGATCGACCCGGCGGCGCGCCAAGTCGGCGATCGCCTTGCCGTAGGTCTCGTTCGAGAGGCCCGCGACCAAGGCGCCAACGCCGTCGACCGCCTTCGGCACGATCACCACCATGGCGGTGTCGCGGCCCTGGTAGGGCAGCTCGACAAGCTGGGCCACGTCGGTCTCGGCGTAGCGCAGATGGCCGCCGCGCCGCATCCGCTTCACGGTCACCACGGTCCCGCTGGGCGTCGTGAACGGACCGTCCACCGTGGACTCGGGCCGGAACGGATCCTGCCAGCTCGCCTTGAAGTGGATCGCGTTCGCCAGCACCATCCGAGTGTTGGGACGGGGCAGGCCCTTGGGGACGAGGTCCTTGATCTTGTCCTTCGTCTTCGCCTCGACCCACTTGTTGATCGTCTCGCGGGCGACCTCGGGCGTGCCGAAGTCCACCTCGGCAAGCTCCGCGTGGAACGAGTCGCGCACGACCTGGCGGAACCGGTCGACGAACGCCCACCCCTTCTGCGAGAAGACTCCGTTCGCGGTGGACAGCTGGTACGAGGGCACTTCCCCGCGGCTGCCGTCGGGCTTGCGCTCGGTGATCATCCGCACCTGACCGAGGGCCTTGAGCAGCGCGGCTACGTCGGCCTCGGCCCCCGCCGCCCCCCCGATTCCCGGGCCCCGCAGCACCCGGTCCATCTGCGCGGCCGTCTCTCCCGCGGCCCCGGCGCGCGCCATCCCCAGGGCCGTGGCCACGCTGTGGGGCGAAAGGAACGCGTTCGCGTCGCCCGTCGCAAGAGCCCGGAACAGATCGAAGCCGAAGGAGGAGTTCCGCGTGGCCTGCACGCTCCCTGGCGGGGCCTTCGGAGCGTCGTCGCCCCGAGCGAGGGACGGGGCACCGGCGACGAAGGCGGTGGCGAGCGGGATCCAGCGAGGGAGGCGCATGGGGGGGCTCCGGGGGCGGCCCCCCATTGGACCCTCCCGGGCCGGCGCGGTTCCAGGTTACGCAGCCCCCGGACGGGGCCGTGACGGATTCCGCCTAAGGTGATCCTCGTTCGTCCGTGATCTAGGTGTCGAGGGACGTTCCCCCGACGAGGGCCCGCATGAGCGACGACGCCGGACCCGAGTTTGCCGCGTGGGTGAAGGACGCCCTCGAGCGTTTCGAGGGCCCCCTCACGACCTACGTCCGGCACCTCGTCGGCGACGCCGAGCGGGCCCGGGACCTGGTCCAGGAGGCGTTCCTGCGCCTCTGCCGCCAGGACCGGGCCGCGATCGAGCCGGCCCTCGCCCCCTGGCTCTACACGGTCTGTCGCAACCTCTCGATGGACGAGCGACGGAAGGGACGACACATGCCCCGCACGAACGTGGAGGTGCTCGAGGAACGGCCCACGAGGGCCGGCACCGTCGAGGACGCCGCGGAGGGTCGCGATCTCGCGGCCCGCGCGCTCGTCGAGGTGGCGCGGCTGCCCGAGGGCCTCCAGGAGGTCCTGCGGCTCAAGTTCGCTCACGGGCTCAGCTACGTAGAGATCGCCCAGGTGACCGGCCTCTCGCCGGGCCACGTGGGCGTCAAGATCCATCAGGGGATGACCGCGCTCCGCAAGCGGATGGGCGTGCTCGCGCCCGTCGCCCTGTCGGTCTCCGCAACCGTGCCCGCCGTGACCGAAGGAGGTGTCTCGTGATCCGCATCGACGACCCGCGCCTGTCCGCCTACGCCCTGGGAGAGCTGCCCGCAGGGGCCACGGCCGAGGTGGAGCGCCTACTCGAGGGCGACCCGGAAGCGGTCGCCGTCGTGGAGGACGTGCGCGCCATGGCCGGCACCCTGGCCGCCGCGTTCTCGACCGAACCGGCCGTCGCCCTCACGGAGTCGCAGCGCGCGGCGGTCGTCGAGGAGGCGGCGCAGCCGAGCGAGGCGCGCGCCCCGATGCTCGCGATCGTCGGCACTCGTCGGCGCGAGGCGCGCCCGTGGTACGCGTGGACCCTCGCGGCCGCGGCGGCGGCGGCGGGCATCCTGGTGATCGGCGGACCGCTGCAGCGGCGGGTCTCGAGAGAGGAGACGGCGAGAGCGCAGCGCGAAGCGGAGCACAACGCCCGAGTCGCCGAAGTGGTGGGTTTCGCCTCCGCGGACTACGACGTCGAGATCGCGCAGGCCTCCGACATCGCCAGGCTCCTGGGGACGGACGGATCGAAGGCTCAGGTCCACGAATTCCGTTCCTTCAAGCTGCCGCAGGGCGCTAGCGGACCCGGACGCATCGTTCTCGAAAGCTCCGCCCCGGTGATTGCGGGCCTGCGCTCGGCTCCGCTTCTGAATCCGAGCTCCGGCACCTTCTTCAACAACGGGAGAGACGGCGACCTCCGTGGCCGGGCCGAGAACGTCTTCGTGGGCCACCTCGGGTCCCTCGATGACGTCACCAACGGCCTCAGGGATCGTCTCAGCGTCTCCCTCGCGTCCGGGCCCGTGACGGCAGGAGCGCCGGTCGTCGTTCGGATCCCGAGGGCGCACACGGCGGACAACGATCGAATGTCTGCCGAGGCATACGTCGCGGCTGCGGAGTCCCCCTACCTCCGCCCGACGGACGCGCCGCTGTCCACGTTCTCGATCGACGTCGACACCGCGTCCTACGCCAACGTGCGACGCATGATCACCGCCGGCATCCGGCCGCCGCCCGACGCGGTGCGCCTCGAAGAGCTGGTCAACTACTTCCCCTACGCCTACCCCGCCCCCACCGGCACCGACCCGTTCGCGGTCCACCTCGAGACGGCGAACTGCCCCTGGAACCTCGAGCATCGGCTCGTCCGGGTGGCTCTGAAGGGTCGCGAGATCGCCCGCAAGGAGCGCCCCGCGAGCAACCTCGTATTCCTCGTGGACGTCTCCGGGTCCATGGACGCGCCCGCGAAGCTCCCGCTCGTCAAGGCGAGCCTGCGCATGCTCGTCGACGAGCTCAACGAGCGCGACACGGTCACGATCGTAGTGTACGCCGGAGCCTCGGGCGTCGCCCTCCAAACGACCACCTGCGAGAAGAAGGACGTGATTCGCGAGGCCATCGACCGCCTCACGCCCGGCGGCAGCACGAACGGCGCTGCGGGCATCGAGCTGGCGTACCAGCTCGCGGCCGAACGGTTCGTCGCGGGCGGGGTCAACCGCGTCATCCTCGCGACCGACGGCGACTTCAACGTCGGCGTCACGAGCCGGGACGATCTCTTGAAGCTCATCGAGGAGAAGGCCAAGAGCAAGATCTTCCTGACGACGCTCGGCTACGGCATGGGCAACCTGAAGGACGCGACGCTCGAGATGCTGGCGGACAAGGGGAACGGCACCTACGGGTACGTCGACACGACGCGCGAAGCCCACAAGCTCCTGGTCGAGGAGGCGGGCGGGACCCTCGTCACGATCGCGAAGGACGTGAAGGTGCAGGTCGAGTTCAACCCGAAGACCGTCGGCGCCTACCGGCTGGTGGGCTACGACAACCGTCTCCTGGCGGCCAAGGACTTCGCCGACGACACGAAGGACGCCGGCGAGATCGGCGCCGGGCACACGGTGACGGCGTTCTACGAGGTGGTGCCCGCCGGGAAGCCGCTCCCGAAGCCCGAGGTGGATCCCCTGCGCTACCAGCCGGTCGTCCCGCCCGCGGGCCCCGCGGGGGCGACGAGCGACGAGCTGTTGACGGTCAAGCTGCGCTGGAAGGCTCCCGAGGGCGACGTCAGCACGCTCCGCGAACTCCCGTACACCGACACGGGCGCCTCCTACGAGAAGGCGTCGACCGACTTCCGGTTCGCGGCGTCCGTGGCGTCGTTCGCGATGGTGCTGCGGGGCAGCCCCCATCGTGGGACCGGCACCTACGAGGCCGTCCTCGAGCTGGCCACGTCGGCGCTGGGCGACGACCCGGGCGGCTGGCGCAAGGAGTTCGTCGAGATCGTGGGTCGCGCGAAGACGCAGTTCGGCGAGCCGGCCCCGCTCGCGGCGAAGGCGCCGCCCGCCCCCCCCGCGCCCCCGTCGCCCCCTGCCTCCCCCCCCACGGCCCCGGCCGACGGCCCCGTCGCGCCGCCCCGCTGATGCGACTCCCGCCCTCCGGTCAGTAGACCGGCAGCGTGGGGTCCACCTCGGCGGCCCACGCATCGATGCCCCCGCGGACGCTCGCGACGCGGGGGTAGCCGAGGCGGGAGAGGTAGTCCGCGACCTGCTGGCTGCGCACGCCGTGGTGACAGATCACGGCGATCTCCTTCGCTCGGTCGAGCTCGGCCAGCCGCTGCGGGGTCTCGTTCATCGGGAGGAAGACCGAGCCCGGGATCGAGACGATGGCGACCTCCACGGGTTCGCGGCAGTCGAGGAGGACGAAGTCGTCCCCGCCGGCGGCGAGGCGGTCCCGGGCGGTGGCGGGCGAGATCACGCGGAAGGTCATGGGGACTCCGGGGGCGATCCTGCCAGCGCCCCGGGGCGGGTGATAGCGTTTCCGCATGGCCACGACCGCCCCCGCGATCCCGACGCTCCGCCCCCGCAAGACGGTGGATCCGAGTCTCGACCTCGAGGTGGAGATCCGGCGCCTTCGTCGCGAGCGCAACGCGGTGATCCTCGCGCACTACTACCAGGACCCCGACATCCAGGACCTGGCCGACTTCGTGGGCGACAGCCTGGGGCTGTCCCAGCAGGCCGCGAAGACGCAGGCCGACGTGATCGCGTTCTGCGGCGTCCACTTCATGGCCGAGACGGCGAAGATCCTGAACCCGAAGAAGACGGTCGTGCTGCCCGACCTCGACGCGGGATGCTCGCTGGCCGACCGGTGCCCCGCGGACGCGTTCGAGGCGTGGCTCGCGCAGTACCCCGGCCACGAGGTCGTCTCCTACATCAACTGCTCGGCCGCCGTGAAGGCGCTCTCCACGATCATCTGCACCTCGAGCAACGCGGTGCGCGTCGTGAACTCGCTGCCGAGGGACAAGCCCGTCGTGTTCGCCCCCGACCGGCACCTAGGTCGGTGGGTCGAGAAGCAGACGGGCCGGAAGATGGTCCTCTGGCCTGGGTTCTGCATCGTCCACGAGCAGTTCACGGCGCGGCAGGTGCTCGCGGTGAAGAGCAAGCACGAGGGCGCCGAGGTGATCGCACACCCCGAGTGCGAGGAGCCCGTGCTCGCGATCGCGGACTTCATCGGGAGCACGACCCAGCTCCTCGAGCACGTGCGAAGGAGCCCCAAGAAGGCGTTCATCGTCGCGACGGAGATGGGCATCCTGCACTCGATGCAGAAGGCCCGCCCCGACGCGCTCCTGATCTGCGCGCCGCCGGCGTCGGGCTGCTCGTGCGCCTCGTGCCCCTACATGCGGCTCAACACGCTCGAGAAGCTCTACCTGGCCCTGCGCGACCTCGAGCCCTCGATCGAGGTGCCCGAGCCGATCCGGGTGCGTGCGCTGGCCCCCATCCAGCGGATGCTCGACCTCGGGTGAGCGAGCCGCGCTACTTCGGCGGGCCGGTGGGCGCGAGCAGGTCCGGGGCGACGTAGCCGGGCCAGTCGGTAAGGGCCGGCGGCATCGGGCCGATGGACGCAGGGTCCTTCGCGAGCAGGTCGGCGTAGAACGGGGCGAACTCGGCGTCGAGGGCTGCCCAGTCGGTGTCCTTGGTGATGCC
>JAYTCP010000091.1:0-6616 GCA_043736435.1 Planctomycetia bacterium
GGGCCGGGCCGCCTCATCCGCGGCCTTCCTGGCGGTGGGTGGCGCTCTTCTGCTCTGACCGTGGATGCGACCCGATGGTCCGGCGGACGCCCCTCGCGACGGTGCTGGCCGGGGGGACCGGCCGGGACGTAGGGGGCGTCTGACCCGTGCCCGCGCGTCTCCGTTCGCCGGGGGCCGGTGCCCACAACGGCCGATTCCGCGCCCGTCCGGGGGCATCTCACGGAATCGGGGCTACACTCCAAGCAGTCGCTCCCGGGGGGGCTGCGACCTGCTCGTTCCCGGTCGGCATCGAACTCCCCGGAGGCTACTTCATGCACATGTTTCACCCGTTCCGCCGATTCGCTCTCGCGTCGATCCCGCTCGCTCTGCTTGCCGCCTGTGGCGGTGGCAGCGGTGGGGGAGGAGGATCCGGCACCGGCACCCTCCAGCTGAGGATGCAAGACACGCCCGTCGACGAGGCAGAGAACGTCTTCGTCACGGTCGCCCGCGTCGAGGTGTTCCGCTCCGTGGATGGCGAGGGCGTCCGGGAGACGCTCGTCGACACGCCGGCGCAGTATGACCTGCTCGAGCTCCAGAATGGCGTCACGGCGGTCCTCGGGACCGGCGAGTTCCCCGTCGGGGACTACCGGTCCATCCGGCTGATCATCGCCCCCGACTCGCGCCAGGACATCCAGACCCTGCCGGCCGACCAGCTGAACAACTACATCGTGATCGCCGGAGTGGCGTACCCGCTCATCGTGCCGAGCGGCGCGCAGACCGGCATCAAGTTCAACCACCACTTCACCCTCACGGCCGACGCGATCACGGTCCTCACGTTCGACTTCGACGTGCGGCGCTCGGTCCATCAGCGCGGGCATCAGGACATCTTCAACCTGCGGCCCACGCTGCGGTTGATCGACACGGTCGTCTCGGGCTCGATCGCGGGAACGGTGTCCACGTCGGACGCCTCGCCGCTGCCCGTCGGCACGGTGGTGTCGGCGCAGCAGGCCGGCATCGAGGTGGCCTCGGCCACGGTGGACGTGACGACGGGGGCCTACGTGATCGGTCCGGTCCTCTCCGGCACGTACGATCTCGTGGTGATCTCGCCCGGGTTCGGCTTCGCGTCGGAGAGCGGCGTCGTCGTGACGGCCCAGCAGCAGACGGCCGGCCACGACTTCACGCTCACCGCCGCCGCGGCGGGTACCGTCGATGGCACGGTGACGCTGACCACGGTGTTGGCCGAGAACGTCACCATGCAACTGCGATGGAACGGCTTCCTGGTCGCCTCCACGGGGATCGACAACGTGACGGGCGCCTACGGCTTCGCCGCGGTGCCGGTGGGCACGTACGACGTCGTCGCCACGGACGGCACGAGCTCGGTCACGGGGAGCGCCGTCGTGGCGGATGGCGCCGCGACGACGGTCGATCTGACGCTGCCGTAGCGAGCGCGCTCGTACCGGAGGACGGCCGCACCCCGCCGCCGCGGCGGGGTGCGGATCGTGTCGGGACGGAGGCCTGTCCTTCCGGGGTCGGATGCGGATAGCATGCGCTCCATGGGACGTGGCCTCGGTGCGCCCGCTCTGGGACTCTGCGTCGCGGCCGTGGTGCTCCTCTTCCTGTGGGCGCCGGGTCGCAGCCCCTCGCCCGATCCCGCGGGCGACGAAGGGATCGCCGGCCCTCCCTCCCCCGCGCCCCCGCCCTCCCTGGCAGGACAGTCCCTCGAGCGCCACGTGCGGGAGGAGACGGGCGCCCCGGCCGCACGCGACGTTCGGCCCGCGCCGCGCAAGGCGAAGGGCCTCATCGAGGGTCGGGTCCTCGGCGCCGACGGCGAGCCGATCCGCGGCGCGGTCGTGCGCACCGTCCCCGCGACCGACCCGCCGGCGACGGCGACGACGGACGAGGAGGGACGATTCGCCTTCGAACTCGCGGGGCCGGTTCCCACCCAGCTCGTCGTCTCGGCGCCTGGCTTCGCGGACGCGCTCGTGACCTTGGATGCGAGGACGGCGGCGCTCGTGATCCCGCTGGCGAAGGACTGGTCGATCTCGGGGACGGTGAGGGACGCGGAGACGGGAGAGTCGATCGTCTCGATCGCCGTGAGCGCGCGGCCGGCGACGTCCCCTGAGGCGACGGATCCGCGGCTCGCCACGTGGAGGCCGGACGGGACGTTCCGCGTGACGGTGCCGGGTCGCGGGGCGTACGTGCTCGAGGTCGGCGCCCGGTACATCGGGGCCGCGGGGTCGGCGCTTGACGATTGGGTGCCGACGCGCGTGGAGGGCGTCGCGGCGGGCACGGTGGACCTGCGCGTGACGCTCGCCCGCGGTCGCTCGATCGAGGGCGAGTTCGTGGACGACGTCGGTGCGCGCGTGATGCGCCGCCTGACGGTGGACGCGGTCCGGCGCACGGCGGTCGGCGACCCCGACTACACCCTGCGCAAGATCGTCTTCGCGGAGGGAGGGGTGCTCCGCGTGCCGGGCCTTGCGCCCGGGCGATACGACCTGTGGGTGCGTCCGGATGCCGACCCGGCCGACGCGAGGGGGGCGCTGCTCTCGTCGACGGTCGTCCGGGACGTGGAGGCGGGCACGCGAGGGCTCGTCGTCCGCCTCCAGCGGGGGTTCGTGCTCACCGGACGCCTCGAGGACGGCGCGGGCGGGGCCGTCACGGGCACGGGATCGCTGCTCGCGTATCCGGAGGGCGAGCGGACGCGCAGCCATCCCGTCGTGGGGGAGGTGCCTGGGGACGGCACGTTTCGGATCGGTCCGCTCGACGAGAGCGGACGCTACGACCTGCACGCGAAGGACTTCGCCGGCCGGCGGCCCACCATCGTCTCGGGCGTGAGCCCGCGCGACGCGGGCGTCGTCGTCGTGCTTGCCGGTGCCCGGGGAATCCGTGGGCGCGTGGAGACCGAGGACGGGACGCCGGTGCCGGCCGGCGTGCCCGTCGGCGTCGTCGCCGAGGGGACCGACCCCCGCGTGCCGGGCACGCGCGCCTTCGCCGAGACCGCGGCCGACGGGACGTTCGCCGTGGACGGGCTCGCGGATACGTCGTTCACGGTCGAGGCCGGAGGCGGGCGATCGGGCTTCCTGGGGAAGATCGTGCGAGACGTGAAGGCAGGCGCGACGGACCTCGTGCTGCGGGTGAGCGTCGGGGTCGATCTCGCGGGGACGCTCGTGGACGCGCAGGGAGATCCCGTCGCGACGACGAGTCTCGTGGCCGACGACGGGGCGCGCGTCGCCGCGATGCGCCCGTACGCCCAGGTGGGCCCCGACGGGGCGTTCCTCGTGCGGGGGTTGCGCGCGGGCCGGGTGCGGCTCTCCCTCCGGATCGGCCATGCGACGGTCGACGCCGGGGCGTTCGAGGCCCCCGCGACGGGACTGCGGGTTTCGGTGCCTGAGCGCTGACCGTCGAGCGGGACCGTGCCCGCCCGAGGGCTGCGCCCGAGGGGCCGGCCGGATCCCGGAGCGCGCTAGCATGGGCCCCGTCGTGGGAGGCGCCCGTCGGGGCGTACCCGATCTTCCTTCTGCTCTTCGTGCGACCTGACTGGCCCGATGCCCGAGCCCTCGATGCCGGATGCCCGGAACGCGCCGCTGCCGGACACCCGGTACTGGGCGTTCGTCTCCTACTCCTCGAAGGACGCCGCGGTTGCGCGCCGCCTGCACAGGCGCATCGAGACGTACCACATCCCTCGCGACCTCGTCGGGCGCCCCGGGCGCGATGGTCCGGTCCCGAGGAGGCTGTTCCCCGCGTTCCGCGACCGGGACGAGCTCCCGCTCTCCGCCGACCTCGGGTCCTCGATCGAGGACGCCCTTCGGGCTTCCCGCTACCTGATCGTCGTCTGCTCCCCCCATGCGGCCCGCTCGCGCTGGGTCAACGAGGAGATCCGCTGCTTCAAGGCGATGGGGCGCGAGGACCGCATCCTCGCGGTGATCCTTTCCGGCGAGCCGAACGCGTCCGACGATCCGGCCCGCGCGGATCAGGAGTGCTTCCCGCCGGCGCTGCGGCTCGGTGTGGACGCGGACGGCCGGCTCTCCGACCGCCGGGCGGAGCCGATCGGCGGCGATCTGCGCAAGGGTGGCGACGGATGGACGCGCACGCTGCTCAAGGCCGTGGCGGGCATCACCGGGCTCGGCTTCGACGCGTTCGCGCGGCGGGAACGGCAGCGCCGCACCCGACGCAGGATCGCGACGGGAGCGCTGGCACTGCTGCTCCTCGCGGGGGGGCTGTGGCTCTGGGACTGGAACCGCCTGAAGGTCGGGTACTTCGCCCACGTCGCGAGCCGCTTCGGGGTCCCGGTCGGGGTGGGGGAGCTCGCCGACGGCGTCCGCGACCATCGACAGGTCCACTACCGGATGGAGTCGAGACGGGGGAAGGTGCGCCGCGTCCTCCGCGTCAACAGCGCCGGCACACCGATCCCCGACGAGGAGGAGGAGGGCGCCGCGGTAGAGGAGCTGAGCTACGGGGAGGACGGGGCGCTCCAGGAGGTCGCCCTTCTCGAGGCGGACGGCGCCCCCGTCCTCCGGCGGGTGTACGGCCCGTTGCGCGACGAGCCGGGGGGACCTACGCACCACGTGGAGTTCAAGCGGGAGGGCGGAGACTCGCCCCTGACCCTGCGTGCCGTGGCCGGGCCGCGCAAGGCGCTGAGCCCCACGTGGGGCGACGTGCGATCCGACATCTCGGGACAGCGGATCCGCTACGACGCGGCCGGGCGCGTCGCCATGGTCACGAATCTCAACGCGTACCACGAGGTCCGAGGGGACGCGGCGGGCATCGCGGGCCGGCGCATGACCTACGCGGCCGGCGCGCGGCCGTCGTCGGTCGAGAACCTCGGATTCTCCGGGGCTCCCCTCTCCGACCGAACGGGCGTGAGCGTGGTCGAGCACGTCTACGACCCGCTGGGCGACCGCCGCGCCACGACCTGGCGCGGACGGGACGGACAGCCGGTGGCAGGTCCGCAGTGGAGCGCGCGAGAGACGATTGCTCGCGACGCCTTCGGCAACCAGACGGAGGAGGCGCACTTCGACGCCGACGGGAGACCGACGATCTGCAAGAACGGCTTCCACCGGCAGCGGCAGCGCTTCGACGTCCGCGGCAACCGGATCGAGTGGGCCTGCTTCGACGCCCTCGACCGCAAGACCCTGGACGACCGGGGGCGCCATCGGTCGGTCACGGAGTTCGATGCGGCGGGACGGGAGATCGGGTGGGCCCTCTTCGGAGTGGACGACCTGCCGACCGTGGACAACGAAGGCGTCCAGCGCTACGTCGTATCCTTCGACGCGCTCGGCCACATGGTCTCGCAGACCTGCTGGGGTGCGGACGGGAAGCCGGCGCTCCACGGGGGCGAGTGGCATCGGATCGAGCTGCGGTACGACGCCCGGGACCGCCTCGTCGACCAGGCGCTGTTCGGGACGGACGGAGGACCTACGATCGCCGACGACCTGGCGCACCGGACGCGATGGGAGTTCGACGAGCGCGGCGACATGGTCGGCGCATCCTTCTACGGGATGGACGGCCGCCCGATCCTGGCTTCGGACGGCGTCCACAAGACCCTCTCCACGTACGACGCTCGCGGGAACCGGATCGCGCTCGCGTATCTCGGGGTCGATGGGCGCCCCGTCGCGCTCAAGAACGGCACGGCCCGCGTCACGCAGACGTTCGACGAGCGCGGGAAGCTGCTCGAAGAGGCGTGCTTCGGGACCGACGGGGAGCCGGTCCTCGACGGCCAGGGCCTCCACCGACGCAAGCGGCGCTTCGACGAGCACGGCAACGCGGTGTCCTTGACGTTCCTCGGGCCGGACGGCTCGCCCGGCTACGACAAGGACGGGGTCCACGAGACCCGTTTCTCCTACGACGACCGAGGGAACCGGGTGGCGTCCGCGTGGTTCGGCGCGGAGGGGCGGCCTACCGCCGTCCGCGGCGTCCACAGGACCGTGAGCGCGTTCGACGAGCACGGGAAGGAGATCCGGTGGCAGTGCTTTGGGACCGACGGGAAGCCGGTGCTCGACGAACGGGGCATCCACGAGACCCGGTGGGTTCGGGACGCTCGCGGCAACGAGACCGAGCGCTCGTACTTCGGCGTCCTCGGCGAGCCGGTGCTCCGGAAGGAGGGGTACCACCGCGTCGTGATCGTCCGCGACGGGCGTGGGGACGAGGTGGGCGTGCGGTGCTTCGGGACCGACGGAGAGCCGGTCCTCGACACGGATGGCATCCACGAGCGACGGCAGACCTACGATTCGCGCGGCCGCCTCGTGGAACAGGTCTACCTGGGCATCGACGGGCAATCCGTGCTGACGGACGGTTTCCACCGGATCGTCCAGGGGTACGACGCTCGGGGCCGCCTCGTCTCCAAGACCTACTTCGGAGCGGACGGCAAGCCGACGCTGAACAAGGAGGGCGTCCACGGGGTCCGACTCACCCGCGACGCGCGGGGAAACGTCCCCGAGACCGCGTACCTCGGTGTCGATGGATCTCCCGTCGTGGGGGGGAGCGGATTCCACCGCCTGGTCGCGACGTACGACGCGCGGGACCGGCAGACCTCCTTGGCGTGGTTCGGCCTCGAGGAGCGGCCGGTCCTCGACGAGGAAGGCCGTCACCGCCTCGTGTGGGTCAGGGACGCGCGGGGAAACATCATCGAGGAGACGAA
>JAYTCP010000092.1:0-1952 GCA_043736435.1 Planctomycetia bacterium
CGCCGTCGGCCTCTCCCTGATCCCGCCGCCGGGTTCGGTGTCGCAGGATCCGACGTGGTACGCGCCGGGGCATGCGCTCCTCGCGGCGCTGGACGGGCACGGCGTGCCCGCGGGCTTCATGCCCCTGCTCCGCCGGCTCGTGGCCATGCAGGGGGCGCAGGCGCGGGGCGACGCGACGGCCTTCCTCGAGGCGCTCGTGGAGCTCCGGTCCTCCGCGGAGTCGATGGCGCGGTCCCGCGGCGAGTACGACAAGATCGACCTCGAGGTCTTCCTCGTCCGCCTCGACCCGTTCCACCGTGGCGTGCACGTGTACCTGCTCGCCTTCCTCCTCGTCGCGGCGGGATGGCTCGTCTCGAGCCGCTGGCAGCGCCGTGCCGCGTGGACCCTGCTCCTTTGCGTGCTCGCGCTCCACGTGGCGGGCATCGTGATCCGCTGCGTCCTCCGCGAGCGCCCGCCCATCAGCACGCTCTACGAGACCGTGCTCTTCATCTCCGCCCTCGCGGTGGCGGCGTGCCTCGTCGCCGAGCGGATCGACCGCCGCGGCATCGCGCTGGCGCTGGCGCCCGTCCTCGGGTGGCTCGGGCTCTTCATCGCGAACCGGTACGAGCTCCTCAAGGGCGAGGACTCGATGCCGCAGCTGGTCGCGGTCCTCGACACGAACTTCTGGCTCGCGACGCACGTGACCTGCATCGCCATCGGCTACGCGGGGAGCCTCGTCGCCGCCGCGCTCGCCCACGTCACCGTGCTCGGCGGCGCGTTCGGCCTGCGCCGGGGCGACGAGGGCTTCTACCGCGCCGTCGCGCGGATGACCTACGGCATGCTCTGCTTCGGGCTGCTGTTCAGCGTGGTCGGCACGATCCTCGGGGGGATCTGGGCGAACGAGTCGTGGGGCCGCTTCTGGGGGTGGGACCCCAAGGAGAACGGCGCGCTCATGATCTGCCTGGCCGAGCTGGCGATCCTCCACGCGCGCCAGGGCGGCTACGTGCGCGCCCACGGGCTCGCGCTCTGCACGATCGGGGCGGGGGGCGTCGTCGCCTTCTCGTGGTGGGGGGTGAACCTGCTCGGCGTCGGCCTGCACTCCTACGGCTTCACCGGCGGCGTGTGGACGGGGCTCCTCTCCTTCTACGCGGTCGAGTCGGCGGTCCTGCTCGTGGGCGCGGTCGACGGCGCCCGCCGTCGCCGGGCCGCGGCCGTCCTCACGCCGGCGGCCCCTGCTGGCGCTTCGCCGCGTGCGCGAGCATGACGGGCGCCGCCACCTTGACCAGGATCGTGAAGACCAGCGACCCGACGGCGAAGACGCCGGCCGCGACGCCGAGCTCGGTCCAGGTGGGGAAGTACTCGTAGATCTCGCCGAGGGTGTCCGGGGTCAGGCCCGGGATCACGAGGCCCATCCCCTTCTCCAGGTAGACGCCGGCGAAGATCAGGACGCAGCCGAGGTTGAGCGTCACGGGGTGCCGGCGCGTCCGCGGGATCAGGAAGAGGATGAATGCCGTCACCGACGCGAGGACCGACAGCCACATCCAGGGCACGATCGCGTGGTGCCCGTCCACGCCCGTGAACATGTAGCGCATGTGCACCAGGTGGTCGGTGTCGGAGTAGTACTCCTTGAAGACCTCCGCCGCGAGGAGGAAGAGGTTGAGGAACATCGCGTAGGCCATCAGCTCCGCGACCTTCCAGATCGCCGTGTCCTGGATGTCGAACCGGGAGAACCGGCGCAGCAGCTGCATCAGGATCAGGAGGACGGCGGGCCCGCTGCAGAACGCCGAGGCGAGGAACCGGGGCGCCAGGATCGACGCGTTCCAGAAGGGACGGCCGGCGAAGCCGTTGTAGAGGAAGGCCGTGACCGTGTGGATCCCGATGGCCGCGGGGATCGAGACCAGCACGAGGGGCAGGAAGAAGCGCTTGTGGGGCTCGCGCCCGCGGAAGAGCGTGAAGAGCAGGTAGGAGACGAT
>JAYTCP010000093.1:0-8200 GCA_043736435.1 Planctomycetia bacterium
CTCGCCGGGGTCGTCGTCGACGAGGACGGTCGTCCGGTCCCCGGAGTCTCCGTCCGGGCCGTCGGCGTGCCCCCGAAGGTGGCCGTCGCAAGCGGCGACGGAGCGGGAGCGTACTTCAACGATGGGGAGGAGAACGACCCCGTCCGCGGCCCAGGTTTGCTCGAAGTCGCCGTCACGGACGGTGCGGGCCGCTTCCGTTGGTCGCGGGTGCCCATGGGTCCGTTCCCCGTGAAACTCCTCTGGCTCGGAGAGGACGGCCGGCCCGTCGAGCGCCGCGAGCTCGTGGGCGACGACCCCGTGCGCATCGTCGTCCCTCGTCAGTCCCGCCCCCGATCCGTCGAGATCCGCCTCGTCGACGACGAGACCGACCGCCCCATCGCCGAAGCGCCCTGGGCGAGGTCGCTCGCCTTCGGAACGGACGTGAACAGTGCCTTCGCGCTCAAAGGCCAGGGGATCGCGCACGTCCCGATGCCCACGAAGCAGGCAGTCCGCATCGAGGTGGGTGCGAAGGGCTGGTGCTCGGCGATCGTGACCCTCTCCCCGGACGACCCCGCGCCCCATCCGCGGATCGACGTGCGCCTCCGACGCGGCGGCACGTTGAGAGGACGGGTGCGTTCCAGGGACGGCAGGCAGTCCGGCTCCGTCCGCGTGACGCACCTGGAGACCGGCCAGGGCGTGGACGGGACCGTCGACTCGGAGGGCCGCTTCGAGGTGGGCGGAGTCCTGGCTGGCGAGGTCTCGCTGGAGCTGGGCCAGGGCGCACGTCCCCGCAGCCTTGCGCCCGACTCGGTCGCCATCGTCCGCGAGGGCGAGACGACCGAGGTGGAGCGCGAGGCGGTGAGGGCCGTCTCGGTCCGCGTGACCGTCACGTGCGAACGCCTGGTGAGTCCGGTCCGTGCCGACGGCCACCGGACGCTCGTCGACCCGCGTGCAGACGGGGCCCGCCTCGACGTCGTAGACGCGACGGGGCGTCGGATCCGGAGCCATGTAGGGCGCGGCCTGCTGGTCGGACGGACGGTCGACTGGACCCTGCCACCGGGCGAGTACACGCTGGAGGGGCAGGCCCCAGGCGGCGCGTCGGTCTCGGTCCCGCTCAGCGTCGTCCTGGGGGAGGCCTCCATGATCCAAGCGACCCTGGAGACCGAAGTCCGGCTCCCCTGACCCCGCAGACGGGACACGTCAGTCGCCCTGCCGGCGTGCCGCCCTCGCCCCGCTGCCGGCGTTACCATCCTCATGCCCCCCATGCGCAGCGCCCGTGCCCTCCCTGCCGTCGTCCTCGCCCTGCTCGTCGGGTCCTTCGCGGGCACGCCCGCGCGCGCGGACGACCCGCCCCCGCCGCCCCCGCCGCCCCCGCCGCCCCACACGGCCCCGGCCCCGCGCCCCATCGAGCTCGCGCGCAAGGAGAGCGTCGAGCGCCTCGCGAAGGACCTGCGCCGCATGGCCCGCAGCCCCCGTGCGTCGAAGGACAAGCCCGAGATCCTGAAGGACCTCGACGCCCTCAAGACCCTCGGCGGGGTGGACGGCGCCCATGCCGCGCTCGAGGCGCTCCCCTTCGACGACGAGGAGACGGAGAAGGCCGTGTTCGAGCAGGTGGAGACCTGCCGCGACAAGTCGCTCATGAAGCCCCTGGCCGCGATGATCGAGGACAAGGACACGCGGCGCAGGTTCCGGCTCCACGCCCAGATCGCGCATGCGTTCGCCGCGATCGCCGACCCTGCGGTCCTCGAGCCCCTGACGGAGCTCGTCCGGTCGGAGGATTCCCACGTCGTCGCCGCCGCGGCGGACGCGCTCGCGACGTTCCGCTCGGCACCCCACGCCAAGCGCGTCGATGCCGTCCGGCGGCTGATCGACGTCTTCGAGTCGACGTACAACCTCAAGGAGTCGATCCGCCAGGAGGATCGGGTCCAGAGGGACCGGGCCAAGGACCAGTGGGAGATCTACGGCGCCGCCGTCCGCAAGGCGCTTCAGGCGCTCACGGGCCAGACCCAGCTGTCCACCTCGCGGCAGTTCCGCGACTGGTGGAACTCGAACAAGAAGGCGACGAACTGGTAGCAGGCGGTGGCGGGAGCGCCCCGGCGAACCGGTGGCGCCCCCCCCGAGTGCCCGATCAATCCCCCCACACCCGCGCGCGCGCCGCGCGCGGGGTCAGCAGGTGTCGGGCTCGTCCGCCCAAGGTGGGTAGTCCCCCCAGGGAGGGGGGGCGTCGTCGTTGGATGAGGCGTCGGATCCCCCCGGACCGCCAGCTGTCCCGATCGGGGGGTCCGCCGCGCACGGAGAGACGTTCGAGCTGACGTCGTTCGAGCCGACGTCATTCGAGCCGACGTCATTCGAACTGACGTCACCTGCCTCCGGTGCGGGCAGGGGCGGCGCTTCTGCGGCACGCGGTGAGCTGCAGCAGCCCCCTGGCTCGTACCGCTTCGCAAAGTCGCGCCCCTCGCGGTCGATGAACCGAGGCTTCGCGGCCGACCCCTCGATGTGGAGGACACCCGTGTCGAGGAAGGAGTGGTGCAGGCTGCACAGGAGCACCAGGTTGTCGGCCTCCCGGTCGCCGCCACTCGCGTGGGCCACGAGGTGCGCCTTCTCGAGGAAGAGCGTGTGCTCGCACATGGGCACCGCGCACTGCTGGCCCTGCCGCTCGAAGATCTCGCGACGCACGGCCCGCGGGACGTAGCGCCCGTTGACGAGGGCCGTAGGCGGGCAGCGGCGCTCGCCGGGTGTCACGCGCTCCTCGTCGAACGTGTCGAGGTAGTGGTCGGCGATGACCCCCACGGTCTCGCCCTGCGACAAGGCGCGCCCGGCCTTCCTGGACGCCACGACCCTGCATCGCTGGAGATCGTCGTGCGCCTGCCGGGAGACGAATGCGTGGACCGGCACGACGGGCTGACCGTCGTTGCGCGCCTCTTCCTTGCGCCGCTGGACCATGATGCGCAACGTCTTCGTCGTCCGGGTCTTGGCCCACTCGATCCAGTCGTCTTCGCCCCTGAGGAGGTTCGGTCGCGACAGGACCTCGGCCACGATCGCCCCCGCGGCGACGGAGATCTTGCCCTCGACCACCTGCTGCTCGAGCAGGGGGTTGGTGCGGATGGCTCGTCCCAGGTCGAGCAGGGCCCGCGCCTCCGAGGCGGCCAACCCGTGACGCTCGCCGAGCTCGCCGACCGAGGCGGATCCGTACAGGGACACCCCGTCGATCTCCTCCAGGCGGGCCAGCAACCGGGCACAGCGCAGATCGGCCTCCCGACGGGCGCGGACCGCGGCCTCGAACTGGTCGTGGAGCGCGAAGACCTCGTCGGAGGGCGGCGGCGGAATGGGGCTGGCGACCGACTCGTTCATTACGAACAATATACTAACCCACCCCACCGACAGTCCCTCGCACCCGCCGGACTTGCGACGCCCGACGGGCGGGACGGACCGGAGCCCGGGGCTGGACTACCCGATTGTGTCTGACACGTTCGGTTCGTTCTGGGCCCGCCGGCGGGCTTCCCCCCGCGCCCCCCTCCTCGACCGACGCGGCCGCTGCCTCCCGAGCCCCCCCGCCCGGGGGTCCGTCAGGCTCCAAAGTGTTCGTGCGGGCCGTAAGCCGGGTTCTGTCCTGGTTTCCCAGGGGCTGCCATCGATCTAGGACCGCCGTTGCCGACGGCCTCGAACGGCCTACCCAGGAGTCAAAACGGTGCGGGCCGCGCCGTGGAGCCTTGCGGCTCCTCCTCCTCTATGTGGCCTTTCTCCGGGTGGGGCTTGCCGTGCCGGGGACGTCGCCGCCCCCGCGGTGGGCTCTTACCCCACCGTTTCGCCCTTGCCTGATCCCGGTCTTGCGACCGGGCCATCGGCGGTTTGTTTTCTGTTGCGCTGTCCCTGGGCTTGCGCCCGGTGGGCGTTACCCACCACCATGCCCTGTGGAGCCCGGACTTTCCTCGGAGGTCGCCCCCCGCGGCAGCCCGTCCCGCACGAACGGGCGCCATCCTACCCCCCGGACCGGCCGTTCGCACGGGCTTGGGGCGGGTCCCGCTGCGTGCTTTCATCACGCCCGTTCGAGTTCCTGGAGGCCGTCCCCGTGCCCGCATGCGATTCGAAGACGTTCCCGGAGCTCGCCGAGATCGCCCGCCAGATCCGACGCGACATCGTGACCATGACCCACGTGGCGGCCTCGGGGCACGCCGGGGGCCCCCTCTCCGGGGCGGACTACCTCACGTATCTCTTCTTCAACGAGTTGCGGCTCGACCCGAAAGAGCCACAGCACCCGGACCGCGACCGCTTCATCCTCTCGAACGGCCACTGCTCGGCGCTCCTCTACGCCGAGCTGGCGCACCGGGGCTTCATCCCGCGCACGAAGCTCGGCACGTTCCGGGATACGGGCAGCGACCTCCAAGGGCACCCGAACCGGCACTACGTCCCGGGCATCGAGGTCGGCACGGGCTCCCTCGGGCAGGGGCTCTCCATCGGTGTCGGCATGGCGCTCGGCCTGCGTCGCGACCGGCTCAAGCGCCACGCCCCCACCGGCCGGCACCTGGTGCCGCGGGTGTGGGTGAACGTCGGCGACGGCGAGCTCCAAGAGGGCCAGAACTGGGAGGCGGCCATGGCCGCGGCCCACTACGAGCTCGACAACCTGACGGTGATGGTGGACCTGAACGACGCGCAGATCGACGGCTTCACCCACGACGTCATGTCGATCGCGCCGCTCGAGGACAAGTTCGCGGCCTTCGGCTGGAACGTGGTCGAGGCCTGGGGCCACGAGCTCCACGAGATCCACGTCGCGTTCCAGAAGGCCAAGCGCTACAACGGCAAGCCGACCGCGATCCTGTTCCACACGCGGATGATGCGCGGCGTGACGTCGTTCGAGGCGGAGCCGGGCTGGCACGGCAAGCCGCTGACCGACCCGAAGCACCTCGCCACGGCGCTGAAGGACCTCGGCTTCGGCGGGCCCGACCCGGTGGCCGAGGCGATCGCGGCCATCGGCGGCCCCCAGGGGCACCCCGTGGCGAGCCTCCAGACGCGCTTGAAGGAGCGCTTCCCCCTGTGGGAGCTCACGCGCCTGGGCCTCTCGGACGAGCTCGTCGCGCTCGGCACCGACGACCCGCGGGTGGTCGTGCTCGACGCCGACCTCGCCGAGTCGACGCTCACGAAGAGGTTCGGGGAGAAGTTCCCGGACCGCTTCTTCGAGATGGGCATCGCCGAGAACAACATGGTGAACACGGCGGCGGGCCTCTCGCTCACGGGGAAGGTGCCCTTCGTCGCGAGCTACTCGATGTTCCTCGCGGGCCGGTCTTGGGACCAGATCCGCAACACGGTCTGCTACAGCAAGTGCAACGTGAAGATCGCCGCCTGCCACGGAGGCATCAGCGTCGGCAAGGACGGCCCCACGCACCAGAGCGTCGAGGACGTCTCGAACATGCGCTCGATCACGAACATGACCGTGATCGTCCCCACCGACTACTGGCAGGCGCGCCGCGCGGTGCGGTGGGCGTCGCAGTACGACGGGCCCGTGTTCCTGCGCTTCGGGCGGGAGAAGGTCCCCAGCATCACGACGGAGCAGACGCCGTTCGAGATGGGGAAGGCCCTCCTCGTGCGCCAGGGCACGGACGGGACGATCCTCGCCAACGGCATGATGGTGGCCCCGGCGCTGCTCGCCGCCGACCGCCTCGCGAAGGACGACGGCCTGCAGGTGCGCGTGCTGAACATGCACACGGTGAAGCCGCTCGACGAGGCCGCGGTGCTAGGGGCCGCGCGCGAGACCGGGTTCCTGGTCACCGCCGAGGAAGGCTCGACGACGGGCGGCCTCGGCGCCGCGGTAACGAACGTGATCGTCCAGAGCGACGCGCAGGTGCCCATGCGCATCCTGGGCACGCCGGACAAGTACCTCGGCTCGGGCGACCCGTTCGCCCTGTTCGAGAAGGCCCACCTGACCGACCTCGACGTGATGGAGGCCGTCCGCTCCCTCGTCCGGGCACGGGGCGCCGTGGTCCCGCGGTGATCCCCGCGACGGGGGTGCTCGCGACCTCGACCGGAGTCGCGCTGGCCGTGCTGGCCGCAGGGATGGTCGTGCTCGCCGCGATCCCCTCCCGGGCGCGAGACGCCGCCCGCGTCGCATGGATCTTCGTCCTCGTGCTCTCCCCGATGATCGCCCTGGGCTACGGGCTCGCGCGGGCGAGCCGGGGCGAACCCCTCGTCTGGCTGGCCCTCCTCCCGATCACGATCACCTGGCTGGCGATCCTCGACCTGCGGTGGGGCGTCAGCGGCCGCGTGACGAAGGGCCTGCCCAAGGGCGCGACGAAGAAAGCGCCGCCGAAGGTCGGGAACGGGCCGGGCGCGACCACCTGAAGGAGGGGTGGGGCGCGGGGAGGGGAGGGCGAGGGCCCGGGACGAGGCAGGATCGAGAGAGAACCCGAACGCGCGCTCCGCTCCCGAGGCGCCGCGGGCGCCCGGGACGTGCTGCCCGGGGTGTGCGCAACGATTCGCACCTGCGCCCCCGCCGCCGCCCGCCGCCGTCACCGGCCGTCACCGGCCGCCACCCGCCGCCCGCGGGACAAGCCGCGGCACCAGGCGCGCGCCCGCGGAACCGGCCGCGCGACTACGTCGCCGCGTAGAGGATGCGGCTGCAGCTCTTGCACTGCACCATCCGTGCGCTGTTGAGGATCGCGAGGCAGTCGTTCCTCGTCAGGCGCTCGAGGCAGCCGGAGCAGAAGTCCTGTTCGAGCGGGACGACGGCGTTCCCGCGGGCCTGGAGCACGCGCTCGTAGATCGCGAGCGTGGCGGCGGGGACGTCCTTCGTCAGCGTCGGCCGCTCCTTCGCGAGCTCGGCGCGGTGCGCGCGGAGCCCGTCGATGGCCGCGTCGACCTTCGACTTCTCCGCCTCGTACTTCTTCGACTCGCGGGCGCGCTCCTCGCGCGCGGTGGTCGCGAGCTTGTCCAGCTGCTCGGCGGCCTCCATGATCTTGAGGATCTCGTCCTCGACCCGGCCGACCTCGAGCTTCGCGTTGGCGATCTCGCTGCGGATCGCGGTGAACTCGCGGTTCGTCTTGACCTCGGACGCCTGCTGGTTGAGCTTCTCGACCTTGCCCTCGGCGACCTTCACCTCGTTCTCGCGGATCTTGGCCTGGGCGCGCAGCAGCTTGTTGCGCTCCTCGACCTGGGCGAGCCTGGCGTCCACCGCCGCGACGGCGCGGAGGTAGGTCTCGACGGCTTTGGGTCCGTCGTGGATCTCGCGATCGAGGCGCGCGAGACGGGCGTCGAGGTCCTGGAGAGCGCGGAGCCTGTCGATGACCTCGCGCGAAGTGGCCGTCATGGTCAACGTCGATGATCCAAGGGGCGATGGAGGCCGACGGGGCCCGGTCGGCCCGGGGACGCCGTCTGCTTCCAGGAGGGGAAAGGTAGCCCCACCCTCCCCCACCCGAAAGGGGAAAGAGGGGTCGTTCGTCGGCGCGTGGGCCCCGTCGGACGGAGCGAGGTGCGCTCGCGCCGGGGGGGAGTGGATCGCGAGCCCCGCGCGCTCACGCTGCTCAGCGTCGGCCCGCGCGCCTCACGCTCGAGGGGGTGGCCGCAGCCAACGTGAAGGCGACGGGCTCTTCGGCCGCGGGGGCCCGCGATGCCGCCAGCCGCGGATGGCGTTGCGGGAACGACGCCCGCCGGGGCTCGCCGCCGCCGCTCACACGTCCAGGAACCCCTCCAGCTTGCGCGCGCGCACGGGGTGCTGGAGCTTGCGCACGGCCTTCGCCTCGATCTGCCGGACCCGTTCGCGCGTCACCTTGAAGATCTTGCCGACCTCTTCGAGGGTGTACGTGTACCCGTCGCCGATGCCGTAGCGGAGCTTGATGATCTCGCGCTCGCGGAACGTGAGCGTCTGGAGGACCTGGTCGAGCTTGTCCTTCAGCATCTCGTGCGTGGCGGCGTTGACCGGGCTCTCGGCCTGCGGGTCCTCGATGAAGTCGCCGAAGTAGCTGTCGTCCGACTCGCCGCTGGGGCGGTCGAGCGAGATCGGGTGCTTGCTGATCTTCATCACCCGCTTCGTCTCTTCGATGCTGATGCCGCTGGCCGACGCGATCTCCTCGATCGTGGGCTCGCGGCCGATCTTCTGGATCAGCTTCTTCGTGACGTTGCGGATCTTGCTCATCGTCTCGATCATGTAGACCGGGATGCGGATGGTCCGCGCCTGGTCGGCGATCGAGCGCGTGATGGCCTGGCGGATCCACCACGTGGCGTAGGTCGAGAA
>JAYTCP010000094.1:0-2492 GCA_043736435.1 Planctomycetia bacterium
GCGACGGTGGCCTTCCTCTTCTCCGTGTCTCTCGCCCTCGAGTCCTGGAGCCTGGGCCGTGCGCGTCGGGCAGTCGAGTCCCTTCTCGACTTGACGCCCGAGACCGCCCACCTCGTCCGCGACGACGGCACCTCGGAGGAGGTCCCGTGCGGCGCGGTCTCGGTGGGGGCGCGGATCCGGGTCAAGCCCGGCGAGCGTCTCCCCCTCGACGGGGTGGTGACCGCCGGCTCCGGCGCCGTGAACCAGGCTCCGATCACCGGCGAGAGCGTCCCGGTCGAGAAGAGCCCGGGCGATCCCGTCTTCGCGGGCACGATCAACGGAGATGCGTCGTTCGAGATCCGCACGACGAAGCTGGCGGGGGACACGACGCTCGCGCGCATCACCCGTCTGGTGGGGGAGGCCCAATCGCGCCGCTCTGCCGCGGAGCGCTGGGTGGACCGGTTCGCGCGCGTCTACACCCCGGTCGTGCTCGGCTTGGCCCTCCTGGCCCTCGTCGTCCCCCCCACCCTCTTCGGACGGGGCTGGGCCAAGTCCCTGTACGACGCGCTGGTCCTGCTGGTGATCGCCTGCCCCTGTGCGCTGGTGATCTCCACGCCCGTGAGCATCGTCGCGGGGCTGGCCGCGGCGGCGCGCCACGGGGTCCTGGTCAAAGGGGGCGAGCACCTCGAGCGCGCGGCGAGCCTCGACGCGATCGCCTTCGACAAGACGGGGACTCTCACGGAGGGGCGCCCGACGGTCGTCGAGGTGGTCCCCCTGGACGGGCACTCCGAAGCCGAGCTCCTGACGCGCGCCGCGAGCCTCGAGCTCCTGAGCGAGCACCCGCTCGCCAAAGCCATCCTCGCACGCGCGGCCGAGCAGGGCCTCGAGGTGAAGCCCGCCGAGGGTCTGCGCATCCTCCAGGGCAAGGGCGCCACCGCGCGGATCGACGGGGTCGAGCTGTGGCTCGGCTCCCACCGCTACCTCGAGGAGCGGGGCGAGGAGACTCCCGAGGTCCACAGCCGTCTGGACGCAATGGCCGTCGGCGGGCGGAGCGTCGTCGTCGTGGGCGACGCCACCCACGTCTGCGGGCTCATCGCCATCGCGGACCGCGTGCGTCCGAACGCCGCTGCGACGCTCCGGGCCCTCCGTGCCGCGGGTGTCCGTCACATGGTCATGCTGTCGGGGGACAACGCCGCGACGGCGCGCGCGATCGGCGACCTGGCGGGGGTCGACGAGGTCCGGGCCGAGCTGCTGCCGGACGAGAAGGTCGCGGCCGTCGAGGAGCTGCTCGCACGCTACGGCTCCGTGGCCATGGTCGGCGACGGCGTGAACGACGGCCCGGCCCTCGCCCGGTCGAGCCTCGGCGTCGCCATGGGCCGGGAGGGGAGCGACGTGGCCATCGAGTCCGCCGACGTCGTCCTCATGTCCGACGACCTCGAGAAGCTGCCCTGGCTGGTCGCGCACGCGCGCAGGACCCTCCGCATCGTCCGGCAGAACATCGCCTTCTCCATCCTCGTGAAGCTGCTGTTCGCCGTGCTCACGGTCCTCGGCACCGCCCGCATGTGGGCCGCGATCGCCGCCGACATGGGCGCCTCGCTCGCCGTCATCGCCAACGGCCTGCGCCTCCTGGGCGCTCGTGGGGCCCGCCCCGAGCGTCGAGGAGCCGGTTCATGACCGTCCCCGACGGGTCCCGGACCCGCTTCACCTGCCCGTTTCTCCCGCTTCCGTCTTCCCTTCCCCCTCACACCTCTCGGAGGATCCCCCCGATGCGCATTCCGATGATCGCGATCCTGTCAACCGCGCCGTGCTCGCGGTCCCGGGCACCAAGGAGTCCGCGGTCGCCGCGTCCCTCGATCGGGTCACGGTGACGTACGACTCCCGGGTGACGAAGCCGCAGGCCGTGCTGGATGCGCTCGCCAAGGCCGACTTCGCCGCGACGGAAGCGGCCCCGTAGGCCGTCAGGCAGAGCCTACGGAGGATGGGGGGGGCTCGGGGGGCCCACCCCCGAGATGAACGAGGCGGGGGGGGGCGGTCGCGGGACCGCCTCCGCACGCGCTTGCCGACCCGCGCGGGCATGCGAACGTCGGTCGATCCCCGACGAGGAGCGACGCCATGGCCGACGTGCGGATCGAGAAGGACTCGATGGGCGAGGTGCGGGTGCCCGCGGCGCGCCTGTACGGCGCCCAGACGCAGCGCGCCGTGGACAACTTCAAGGTCTCGGGCCGCGCCATGCCCGCCCGATTCCTGACGGCCCTGGCGCAGGTGAAGTGGGCGTCTGCGAAGGCGAACGAGGACCTCGGCCTCCTCGAGCCGCGGCTCGGCAAGGCCATCCGGGACGCCGCCGACGAGGTGATCGCCGGCAGGCACTTCGCCGAGTTCCCCATCGACGTCTTCCAGACGGGCTCGGGCACCTCCTCGAACATGAACATGAACGAGGTGATCTCGAACCTCTCGAACCGCGCGCTCGGCGAGAAGCCGGGGGCGAAGAAGCCGGTCCACCCGAACGACCACGT
>JAYTCP010000095.1:0-4597 GCA_043736435.1 Planctomycetia bacterium
CAGATCCGCGGCACGATCCAGCAGATCGCGCGCGAGGGCCAGTACACCCTCGTCCTCGCGAAGGCCGACGAGCGCCTCGACCTCACGGGCCCCCGCGACTTCGGCCCCCAGGTGGTCGTACGCCAGGTCCTCTACGCGGACCCGGGCCTCGACATCACGAAGCTCGTGAAGGACCGCCTCGCGGCCGGCTCGGTTCCCCCCGCCCCGACCCCCGGAGCGGCGCCCGTCGTCCGTCCGCCGACGCCGGCCCCGACCCCCGGCACGCCGCCCGTCGTCCGTCCGCCGACGCCGGCCCCGGGCCCCGCGCCCGCCCCGGTCCCCGCCCCGGGTCCGACCCCGCTCCCGCCCCCCGCCATGGGCCGCTGATCGAGCGTCCCGCGTCGGCCCCCCGGCCCCGCGGGATCCCATGGCCCGCAACCAGAGGTCGGTCCAGCGCGAAGGCAGCCTCCGCGGCGTGGCGCTCCACTCGGGCGCCGAGGTCGAGGTGCGGATCCGTCCGGCCCCGGCCGACGTCGGCGTGGTGTTCGTACGCACCGACCTCGCGGGCTCGCCCCGCATCCCCGCGGACGCGGCGCACCTCTCCACCCGCGAGCGGCGCACCGCGCTCGTGGGGGAGCGGGGCGCCGAGGTCCACACGGTCGAGCACCTGCTCGCGTGCTGCACGGGCCTCGGCATCGACAATCTCGAGGTGTCGGTGTCGGCCGCCGAGCTCCCGGGCATGGACGGCTCCGCGAAGCCCTTCGCCGACCTGCTGCTCTCCCTCGGGATCGTCGACCTGAAGGTCCCGCGCCGCGAGATCGTCGTGGACGAGCCCGTCGCCGTCGCGGCGGGGCAGGACATCTCCCTGGTCGCCTTCCCCGACGACCGGGGCTTCAAGGTCTCCTACACGCTCGACTACCGACCCCACCCGTTCCTCGGGGTCCAGCACGTCACCTTCGCCATCGACGCCGAGACGTTCCTCCGCGAGATCGCGCCGGCCCGCACGTTCGTCCTCGAGTCCGAGGCCGCCGCGCTGCGGGAGAAGGGCCTCGGGCAGGGCGCCACGCCGCAGAACACCCTGATCGTGGGGGCCACTGGCGTCCTCGACAACACGCCGCGCTGGCCCGACGAGTTCGCGCGGCACAAGGTCCTCGACCTGCTCGGCGACCTCTTCCTCGCGGGGGCCGACCTGCGGGGCCACGTCCACGCGCACCGCACGGGGCACGCGGCCAACCTCGCCCTCGTCTCCCGCATCGTCGAGGCCGTCCGGCAGAAGGAGGTCGAGGGTCGGCTGCAGCGGCCCTCGGGCCTCGACCACATGCAGATCCGGCGCATCCTGCCGCACCGCTACCCGATGCTCATGGTGGACCGTGTGATCGAGATCCACGGCTTCCAGCGTGCGGTGGGGGTCAAGAACGTCACCGTGAACGAGCCCTACTTCGGCGGCCACTACCCCGAGCAGCCCATCATGCCGGGCGTCATGATCATCGAGGCCATGGCGCAGCTCGGCGGGCTGCTGCTCCTGCGCAAGCTCGAGCTGACCGGGCGCCTGCCCGTGCTGCTCTCCATCGACCGCGTGAAGTTCCGCCGGGCCGTGGTGCCCGGCGACCAGCTGCGGCTCGAGGCCGAGACGGTCCGGCTCACGGCGGGCCGGGGTCGCATCCAGTGCAAGGCGGAGGTGGCGGGACGACTCGCCGCGGAGGCTCGCCTCAACTTCGCGATGACGGAGGACGTGCGCTCATGAGGCGGATCCACCCCACCGCGATCGTGGACCCCGAGGCCGAGCTCGGCGAGGACGTCGTGGTCGGCCCGTACTGCGTGATCGAGGGCCCGGCCCGCATCGGCGCCAAGACCGTCCTGCGGCCCCACGTCACGATCCTCGGCGACACGTCGCTCGGCGAGGCGAACGTGGTGTTCCCCGGCGCCGTCCTCGGGGCCCCGCCCCAGGACCTCAAGCACGGCGACGCGCGCACGAAGCTCGTCATCGGGCACCGCAACCAGATCCGCGAGCACGTCACCTTCCACCCGGGCACGGTGAAGGGCGGCGGCATCACGACGATCGGCAGCGACGGCCTCTTCATGGTCGGCTCCCACGTCGCGCACGACGGGCACGTCGGGGACGGCGTGATCCTCGCGAACCACGTGCTGCTGGCGGGCCACGTCACCGTGGGCGACCGCGCGATCATGAACGGCGCCGCCGCCTGCCACCACTTCACGACGATCGGGCGCCTGGCCTACGTCGGCGGCCTCACCCGCATCACGCGCGACATCCCGCCGTTCACGATCTCCGAGGGCCACCCGGTCCGCATCCGCGGGGCGAACGTGGTCGGCATGCGCCGCGCCGGGATCCCCGCCGACGCCGTCGCCCGGCTGAAGGACGCGATCCACGCGATCTTCGTGAGCGACCGCGAGCCCGCCCGGGTCGCGATGGAGCGTCTCCTCGCCGAGCACCCCGGCGACGCCTTCGTCGCCGAGCTGGTCGCGTTCGTGCGCGCGAGCGAGGCCGGTCGCAACGGCCGCGCGGCCGAGAAGCGCAGCGGCCCCGCGGCGCCCGTGGCCCCGACACCCGTGGCACCGACACCCGTGGCCCATCCCCCTCCCCCCGCGCCCCCCTCCTCCGCGCGTCCGACCGCCCCCGGGGCCCGGGCGTGAGCGCCGCGGCCCGATCCGACGGCCCTCCCCGCGTGGCCGTGATCGGGGTGGGCGGGTTCGGCCGCCACCACGCCCGCATCTACGGCGAGCTCTCTGCCGCGGGCGAGGCGCGTCTCGTCGGCCTCGTCGACCTCGACCCCGTCAAGGGGAAGGCGCTCGCCGAGACGTGGAAGGTGCCGCTCGTCTCGCGCCTCGAGGACCTGCCCGAGCCCGTGGACGCCGTCACGGTGGCCGTCCCGACGACGTTCCACGCGCGCGTGGCGAAGCCGCTGCTCGAGCGCGGGATCGCGTGCCTGGTCGAGAAGCCCATCGCGGCGACGAGCGCCGAGGCGTTCGACCTGGTGGAGGCGGCCCGCCGGGGCGGCGCCGTCCTGCAGGTGGGGCACGTCGAGCGGTTCAACCCGGTGATGACCGCGGTCGAGCGCCTGGGCGTCCGGCCCGTCTTCCTCGAGGTGCATCGGCTGGCGCCGTTCACGTTCCGCTCGTCGGACGTCGGGGTCGTGATGGACCTGATGATCCACGACCTCGACATCGTGCTCCACCTCGTCGGGGAGGAGCCGAGCGAGGTCGCCGCCGTCGGGGTGCCGGTCCTCGGCGGCCGCGAGGACATCGCGAACGCGCGCCTCACGTTCCCGTCGGGGTGCGTCGCGAACGTGACCGCCAGCCGCGTGTCCCTGACGAAGATGCGCAAGATCCGAGTGTTCAGCCAGGACGCGTACGTCTCCCTCGACTACGACAAGCGGCAGGCGCTGCTCGTGAAGAAGTCGCAGAAGCTGACCGAGGCCGAGCTGAAGCGCGCGGCCGGCGAGGGAGGCGACCTGGCGGCGCTGGCGGGCGTCGACTTCGGCGACCTCCTCTCGACCGAGATGCTCCCGATCGACGAGGCCGAGCCGCTGAAGGAGGAGATCCGCACCTTCCTCCGCTGCGTCGCGACCGGCGACCGGCCGCGGGTCTCGGGGGAGGAGGGGGCCCGCGCCCTGCGACTCGCCGAGCGCATCCTCGACGACATGAAGGCGCGGCCGCTGCCCTCGCGGGAGTGACGCCGGGCGCCTTGCCCGAGGGGTCGGCCTGGGCGGCACCGCACCCCCGGCTCGACCGATCGCGGAGCGTTTTCGCGTCCACGGGGGCCCCGGCCCCCCCGGGGGACCCCGAAATCGTCGTTCCGCGGTCGGAAGCGGCTGCCCCACAAGGGGTTGTCCTCACCCCGCTCGGCTTGACCGCTTCCGGGCGCCCGCTACACTCCCCGGCTCGGCATCCCCCGACCGGGAAGATTCCGAGGCGGCCTCCCGACGGGGTCGCGTCCTCGTCCGCGGGCTGCGGCCCACGTTTGGAGTCCGTTCTTGTCGATCATCACGGTGACGGAACTGCTCGAGAGCGGCGTTCACTTCGGCCACCGCGCCAGCCGGTGGAACCCGAAGATGAAGCCGTTCATCCACGGCAAGCGCAACACGATCCACATCATCGATCTCAAGGAGACGGTGAAGGGGCTCGTGCGCGCGTCGCACTTCCTGAAGGAGGTCGCGTCCGAGGGCGGGAAGATCCTCTTCGTCGGGACGAAGCGCTCCGCGCGCGAGGCCGTGCGCGCCGCGGCGCAGCGGACGGGCATGCCGTACGTGACCGAGCGCTGGCTGGGCGGCACGCTCACGAACTTCCGCACGATCCGCAGCCGTCTCGACCGCCTGAAGGAGCTCGAGGACCTCGACGCGAACGGGACCGTCGCCGCGATGTCGAAGAAGCTCCAGGCGCGCCACCTGCTCGAGAAGAACAAGATCCTCAAGAACCTCGAGGGCATCCGCGGCCTCGACTCGCTGCCGACCTGCCTCGTGGTGGTCGACCCTGGCAACGAGCACATCGCGGTCTCCGAGGCGAACAAGACGGCGACCCCCGTCGTGGCCCTGCTCGACACCGACTGCGACCCCGACCTCGTCGACATCGCGATCCCCGGCAACGACGACGCGATGCGCTC
>JAYTCP010000096.1:0-5660 GCA_043736435.1 Planctomycetia bacterium
GGTGCCGCGCTGCGGCGCGCTGGCGCGAGCCAGCGTAGCGCCGGCGAGGGAGGAGAGACGACTAGTTGGCCCTCTGTTGGCCATGGATCCGAGGCCCTACGGCATCGAGTGGCAGAGGGTGCAGGTGACCTTCGTGCCCTGCTTGATGGTCACCGTCCTGCCGTCGATCGAGAAGGAGCGGTCCGCGGCCGCCACGCTGAACGACGCCCCCCTCAGGCTGGTCCCGTGGCACATCTGGCAGGAGACCTTGTCGTTCTCGTAGAGGCTGTCGTGCCCGTTGACGAACGACGACGTCGTCGCGTGCGGGACGTGGCACTTGGCGCACGTGACCGTCTCGCCCGACGTGAAGGTCGTGGTCCTCCTGCCGTAGGTGAAGCTGCGGGCCGCAGCCGTCTTCGAGAGGAGGGTGCCCTTGAGGTCGGTGCCGTGGCAGGACGTGCAGTCGCCCGGCGACGCCTCGTACGCGGGTCCGTGCGTTGCGGTGACGTACGTGCTCGTCGTGGCGTGCGGCACGTGGCAGGTGGCGCATCCGACGGTCGCTCCGGAGGCGATCCCGTACGTCTTGCCGTTCACGGTGTAGGAGCGGGCGGCGGCGGCCTTGGAGAGGACGGTTCCCGCCCCCTGGGCGCCGTGACAGGTGGCGCAGCCACCCGGGTCGGACGCGTACTCGGGGCCGTGACCGCCGTCCACCCACGCGAGGGCGGTGGCGTGCGGCACGTGGCAGGTGGCGCATCCGACGGTCGCCCCCGTGGCGATCGAGAACGTCTTGCCGTTCACCGTGTACGAGCGCGCCGCGGCCGCGACGGACAGGGAGGACCCCTTTCCATCGGCCCCGTGGCAGGTGGCGCAGTCCGCGGGATCCGCGGTGTAGCCGGCGCCGTGCCCGCCGTCCACCCACGCGAGGGTGGTGACGTGGCTCACGTGGCAGGTCGCGCAGCCGACCTGCGTGCCCGCCGCGATCGAGTATGTGTTGCCGCTCACGGTGTAGGACCGGTCGACGGCCGCCGTCGACTGGGCCGTGCCCGCCAGGTTGGCCCCGTGGCAGGTGCGGCACCCGGCGGGATCGGCGTCGTACGCCGCCCCGTGCGCGCCCGCGATCCACGCGGCGCTCGTGTCGTGGGAGACATGGCACATCCCGCAGCCGACGTTCATGCCCTTCGGGATGGTCACGGTGCGACCGGGCAGCGCGTACGTGCGGTCGGCGGCGGCGCGCGAGAGCACGGTGCCCGCGAGGTCCTTGCCGTGGCAGGCCTCGCAGGACGCCGGGTCACCCGTCCGGAAGGACGCATGCCCGCCCGCCGCCCATCGCTCGTCGCCGACGTTGTGCATGCCGTGCGGACCGCCCGTCGTCAGGGCCAGGGTGCCCGCCGGATGGCAGGTCGAGCACTCGACCATCGTGCCCGCGTGGCCCTGGTAGCGCGTGGAGAGCGCGGCGTCGAAGGCCTCGCCGCGGTCGCGCGACCATTCCGCGTGAGCGCCGCCGTGGCACGCCTCGCACCGCAGGCCACCGTGGCCCTTGCCGAGGTGGAAGGGCGTCGCGGCCGCGGGCGCGAACCGCGTCCCGTCGCGGCGGATCGGGGACGCAGCGGCGTCGCCCGTCGCGAAGGCCTGCGCGAGGCGGAAGCCGTCCGCGGCGACGACGAACTGTGGGGCCACCGTACGGGAGACGGCGTCCCCGATGTGGCACGACTCGCAGCGGGGCTCGTCGGCGAACGGTCGCCGCGGGGCGCCGTCGCGGGTGCCGTCCCGGCTTCCGCCCGCCGCGAGCGCCGCCGAACCGGAGACGGCCGCCATGGATCCGTGGCAGTCGGTGCAGTCGAGCCCGCTCTTCGCCATGGCGCCCCGCGAGGCATGGGAGGAGACATGGCAGCGCGCGCAGGTCTGCGCGGCGTTCCCCTGGGCGGGGAAGACCGGCGCGCCCGTGGGGTCGAGGAACGCGGCGTGCGCGCCGTGGATCGCCCGCGAGAGCGGGAGCCACCCGGAGTCCGGCGCGGAACCCCAGCCCGTGAGGCCGTTCGCCTGGGTGAAGTGGCAGAGGCCGCACGCGGCCGGCTTGCCGCTCGAGAGCCTCGTGGCGTGCTTCGCGTCATGGAGGAGGAGGACGTTCTCGCGCGACTGCCGCTCGAGGTCCGTCGCGGCAGACCACGTCGTGCCGGGACGCACGGAGGCGAGGCTCCCCGTCGCGTGGCACACGACGCAGCCGGCGATGCGCGACACGGGGACGGTCACGTCCGCGTGCCCGAGGTCGAGGCCTGTCGCGCGGTCGACCGCGGTGATGCGCAGCCGCGGCAGCTCGTTCACGGCGCCCTCGTCGTCCACGGGCGTGATGGGGATCCCGTCCGCCACGAACCAGCCGTCGGGCTTCCACGCGAAGGGCTGCCGGCCCGGCCTCGCGGCGTCGGCGGGCATCGAGAGACCGAAGATGCCGCGGCCGGGCGGGAGGTCCACCCCGAAGAGTCGCTGCGGCGGCTGGGCCCACAGGTCGGTCTTCCCAAGGCTCGTCGAGTTGATCGACCCGGCCTCGTCCGCGATGGCCTCGTAGAAGAGGCTCACCTGCGTGTCGTCGAGGAGGAGCGGCTTGCCCGCGCCGCCGTCGGGCTTGACGACCTGCGCGCGGACGACCGCGTGCGGCGCGAGGAAGCCGTACGTCGAGTACTCGGCGTCCATCCAGGCGACGGCCTGGCCGGCCGTCGCGAGGACGCGCACGGGCTCGGTCGCGTCGCCGTTGCCGCCCGGGCTTCCGCCGCCTCCGCCCCCTCCGCCGCCATCACCGCCGTCGACGGGGGGCGTGGCGCCGCCCCCACCGCTGCCGCCTCCGCACCCGGTCGACAGCGCGAGGAGCGCAACGCACGCCCCGAGGACGAGCCCACGACGGGGCTTTGGAGCACCCCCAACCGCACGGAACCAAACCATCGACGCCTCCCGCGGCGCCGCCCACCGGTCGGTGGAAGGCGCCCGAACGCTGCTGCAGGGGAGAGAGATCGCTCGAAGGACGCAGGATACGGGAATCGCTCGGAGTCATGGAAGACGGGCGAGGCAGGATTCGGTAGATCCGCGGCGCATCACATGCGTTGCGTTCCCCCTGGAGCGTCGAGCATCCGCCCGCGCACGCGACCTCGGGGTTCCCTTCGCGTCGGGCGCGAGCTCCAGGCGGACCCGCGGCGTCGCGTAGCCGTCGAGCGCGAAGTGCTCGCTGCGGAGCGCGTGCTCGCCGGCCGCGAGGTCCACGTCCACGTCGGCGTCCTTCGGGCCGTGCCACAGCCGTAGCTACATCGCAGAGGCCAGCGCTCACCAGCGACCGGTCACGCACACCAGCCCGAGCAGCACGGCGGCGCCGAGGGCCCACCCGAGGAGCGCCCCGAACAAGGCGCGCGGGCCGGCCTCGAGCAGCGGCCGGATCCGGGTGCGGTAGCCAACGCCCGAGAGCGCCGTCAGGAAGGCCCAGTTGACCAGGCGCCCGAGGCGCGCCTGCTCGGCCGGGGCGAAGGCGCCCGAGAGCGCGAGTCCCCCGAACGCGGCGAGCCCCCACGTGAACGCGGGCAGGCGCTTGATGATCGACCCGACGACGCGTCGCGCGCGCCCTCGGCCGGGCCGGCGGGGGCCCGGCGCGAACGTCGACAGGTAGACCACGATCGGGACGCCCTGGAGCGCGTTCACGACGAATCGCCACGCGCCCGCGAGGCGGAACGCCTCCGGGGAGTGCGCGGCGGCGACGAGCACCGCCTCCGCCGTGGTGGGCATGGCGAGGCCGGCCCACCGCGCGGCCTGACGGGCGTCGAGGCCGAGGACGCGCGTGAGCGCCGGCATCGCCGCGAAGCCCACCACGCCGGCAAGGAGGCTCGCCGCGACCGCCAGGGACCGCGCCGAGGCCGGCGCGCGCGGATCGCCCCGCGCGGACGCCGTCACGGCGGAGATCCCGCACCCGCACAGCCCCGTGGCGAGGAGCCCCGCGGTTCGCGGCGAGAAGACGCCGACGCGCCCGAGGGCGTGGAACAGCCCGCCGACCACGGCCCAGTGGAGCCCGAGCAGCACGAGGCCCGTGACGCCGATGCCCGCGATCACGTCGCCCTCGAGCTGTGCCCCGAGCAGGATCATCCCGAGCGCGAGCGGCACCTCGGCCGGCGGGTCGATCGACGCCGCCCGGCGATGGCGCGAAGCCGCCTCTCCCGCGACGGCCGAGAGGAGGAGGGTGGTGAGGGGAAGCGGCAGCGGGCAGCCCGCGCCCGTCAGCGCCTTGCCGACGGTCGCGAGCAGGACGATCGCCGCGAGGCCGAGGGCGGCGCGCGCTGTCGCGCCTACCGCGTCCGCTGGGAGCGGCGCGTCGCGGGTCGCCTCCACGCGTGTGGGCGTGCGCATGGCGCCCCCGGGGCGGGACCGGGGCTCACCACGGGAGCTCGGGCAGCCAACCAGCCTTCGCCCCGACGGCGGCCAGGACGGCCAGCACGAGGGCGATGGCGTCCGCGGCCCGCCACGCGGGGCGGGGCGCGGGCACGGCATCGGAGGTGGAGGCAGCGGGGAGCGTCGAGACGTCGGGATCGTTCGCGTCGGAGGACATGGGGGACATCCAGGGAGAGGAGCTCGGGGGCGGCGGGGATCGAGGACGGGGCGCGGGGATCGATGGCCGTGCGAGCCGTCCGCGTGGCATCGCAGGCCGGCGGCGCCGGCTCGGGCCATCGGAGGAGGCGAGCCGTAACGAACGAGGCCACCGCGGCGTGCGCGGTGGCCTCGGAGGGCCCGTCGGCGTGTCGAACGGTTCAGGCGTTCGAGTGCGCGTGCGGACACCGTCCGGGGCCACCGGCCATGCCATGCGGATGGCAGGGCACGGGATGGCACGGGCAGCAGCACGGCGCGGGGAACGTCCTACGGTTCGTCACGGGGGCATCCTGTCGGGTCCCTTCGAGGGACCGTCGAGCGCGGCACCCTACCGCGGCCCGAGGGGCTGTCAACATTCGGCGGCGGATCGCGCGGCCGCGATCCGGCCTCGGACGCGGCGCTACGTCGCGACCCCGGGAGGAGGGCCCGAGTGCATGCGAGGGCCCGGAGCCTGCGCGGCGAGGATGCGTGCCTCGTCGTCGAGCAGCGCCTCGAGGCGCGCCCGCACGACGCCGACGCCGGCAAGCCCGTTCGCGAGCTCGACGAAGACGCGGTGGTGCCCGTGCTCGGACGCGCTCAACCCGCGGTAGAGCGTGCGCAGCCCCTCGTCCTCGCAGGCCGCGACGAGCGACTCGAAGCGCTCGCACGAGCGCGCCTCGATGAGGGCGCACACGAGCAGCCGGTCGAGGAGCTCGCGCTCGCCGTCGCCGGATCGCACGAGCGCGTGGAGCGCCGCGGCGTACGGGTTGCGATGCACGGCGCTCAGGCGGCCGCCGCGCGCTAGAAGGGCGCGCAGCACCACGACGAGGTGCTCGACCTCGTCGCGGGCGACCGCGGCGAGCGTGCGCTCCCACGCACCCCCCTCCGCGTCGGGAGCCGGGGCGGGCTCCCGCCCTCCGTCGGGCCCTTGGGGCCCGAAAGCCCCCCATCTCGCCTCCCCTGCCGGCCGACGCTGCAGCAGGCCGAGCGCGTTGGCGGCGGCCTTCCTCTCGAGGTGGGCGTGGTCGTTGAGGAGCGCGACGGGATCGCGGAGCGCGGCGATGGCCCATGCCCGCGGCGTGCGCGTG
>JAYTCP010000097.1:0-2697 GCA_043736435.1 Planctomycetia bacterium
GCCGAGTCCGTCCTTCCCCGACGTCCACGCGTCGCAGGCCTGGCTCGGGATCACGGTGCGCGGGGGCCGCGTGTCGTTCGTGCAGGCGCCGGGCGCCGCCGAACGGGATCGCATGCTGGCGCCGCCCGCGGCGGCGCCGAAGCCGATCGGGGTGGAGGCGCCCGTCAGGGCCGAGGACCCCGCGCCCCGGTGATCGGAAACCCTCGCGGACAGGGCCCTTCCTACTTCTTCCCGGCGACCTCGAGGAGGGTGTCGAGGAGCAGGCGGAGGTTCTTCGGCCCGTCGGCGATGGAACCGAAGGGGCCCTCCTTGCTCGAGGCGGCGTCGATCTCGCCTTCGATCATGGCGCGGAGCCGGGTGACCTCCGTGTCCTCGAGTGGCGCGGAGGCGAACAGGGCCTTCGCGTGGGCGCTCGAGAGGGAGGGGCGGCCTTCCCCGTCGGGGATCACGAACTTCCCGAGCATGGTCTTGAGGAACGTGTTGCGGTCGGTGACGACCTTCGCGTCGCCCTTCTCGGCGAGGATCGCGAAGCAGTTGGCCCTCATGTCGAGGTTGGGCACCTTCTCGTCGCCCGAGACCCGGTCGGCGTTCAGGCCCTCGACGAGGCGGTCCTTCGCCTTCTCGTAGAAGCGGTCGCGGAGGACCCGGCGCGCCAGCGAGCCATCGCCCTCCGACCAGACGATCCAGTCCATGGCAAGGTCGAAGAGGTCGGCGGCGTGGCGATCGAGGACGCCCGGGTCGACCTTCTCCGCCTCCTCGACCATCCACATGCCGTCGGCGATCGCGAGGTCGTTCGACTTCGAGACGTCGTGCATGGCCTTGCCGACGTGGAAGAGGTAGTCGGCGTCGGTCTTGCCGTGCTCCTTGAGGTCGCCCAGCAGCTTCGCCGTCTCGGGGTGGTCCCACCGGCTCGAGGTCCATGCGCGGCGGAGCTCGGGCACCTTCGCGTACGCGGACAGGCTGGCGAGGTCGATGCACTTGCGCAGGCGCTCGACGGCGGTGATGCCTGGGAACTCGTCGATGCGTGCCGTGAGCCGCTCCATCGCCTTCTCGCGCCCCTCCTCGGCGGCGATCGCGCAGGCCTCGGCCGAGACGGCGTCGGAGAGCGCGGCGGTCGCGGCGGGATCGGCCGTCTTCGCGCCGTAGGCCGTGACGAGGGCCTGGATCGCCGCGCGGGCGCCGTCGATCGTCGGCGCGCCGATCACCGCCTTGCGGGCGGCCTCGAGGGCGTCCACCTGGGCGATCACGGCCGCGAGCGCCTCGGGCGGCGGCAAACCGCCCGCGGCCTCCATGGCGGCCTTGCGGGCCTCGACGGTGTTCCCGGCCGCGAGCTCGTGACGCGCGCGCCCCCACGCGTCCGCGCGCGCGAGGAGCGCCCCGGCATCGCCCTCGGGGGCCGGGACGTCCTTCCAGGCGGTCCGGATCGTCACGGCCGCCTCGGTCTCCTTCCCCTGGGCGAACAGCTCGCGGGCCTGCGCGAGCGCCTCGTTGCGCGCGGCGACCCGGATCTCGTTCTGGAGCGACTCGATCGCGGGGCTCGACCCGTGCTTGCCGACGAAGTCGGCGGCGACGTGAAGCGCGTCCTCGCGCTTCCCCGCGGCGAGGTAGGCGCGCGCGGCGTCCACCGCGCGCTGCTCCTCGGTCGGCCCCCCGCGCCCCCCGAAGATCGCGATCGCGCCGAGGACCGCCCCGCCGAGCACCACCACGCCCAGGCCGATCGCGATCAGCAGGGTGCGCGTCGCCTTCTGCTGCTCGGCCACGAGGTGCGCGAGGGCGTCGCGGGTGCGGCCCACCTCCTTGCCGGCCACCGAGGAGAGGGCGGCGGCCTTCGCCTTCATGGCCTCCTCGTCGATGTGCGCGCCGTCCACCACCCCGCGGTAGACGGGGTCGTCCTCGTCCTGGACGACGCGGTAGAGCTTGATCTCCAGGCTGTCGGCCCCGCGCGGGCGGAACGACTTCACGAACGCGTTGGGCACCTCCGCCTTGTTCATCGCGAGGAACACCGACTCCGTGAAGTAGACCTCGTCCGGGGACGTGGCCTTCTCGATCTTGGCGGCCACGTTGACGGGGTCGCCGAAGACGTCGTCCTCCGTGACCGTGACCTCGCCCGAGTTCACCGAGACCTTGATGTGGAGCTGCTCGGCCGGCGGCTTGCCCGCGTTGAATGTGCGCAGGCGGTGCTGCATGAGCATGCCGCACTGGACGCCGTTCGTCGGGCTCTCGAACGTGATCAGGAGCGCGTCGCCGATGCTCTTGACGATGTGGCCGTCGTAGTGCGCGACGATGGGCATGAGCAGCGTGTTGTGCTGCTCGATCCGGGCCATCAGGGCCTCGCGGCTGATCGTCTCGGTGTGCCTCGTGAACCCGGAGATGTCCGTGAACATCACGGTGAGGTTCTTCTGCGCGTGCTTCTTCGTCATGGGGCCCGAGCGTACGCGCGGCCGTGGGGAGGCGCGAACCTGGCGGGGGGGCGGGGGGGCGGAGGGGCGCGATCCCCCCGGCCCGAGACCTACTTCGGTTCCTTGCGGTCCCCGTCGGGTGGGCCCCCGCCGCCCGCCGTCGGCGGCTTGGCCGGCGCGGGGACGAGCTTCACCGACACCGAGTTCACGCAGTAGCGCAGGCCCGTCGGGTCCGGGCCGTCATCGAACACGTGACCCAGGTGCCCGCCGCAGCGGGTGCACGTGATCTCCGTGCGCA
>JAYTCP010000098.1:0-2094 GCA_043736435.1 Planctomycetia bacterium
CGCTACGAGGTCCGGGCGGTGGGCGACCGGGTTGAGCGGGATCAGGTTCACGTGGATGTGCCGGTCGACGAGGAGCGCCGCGAGCGCCTCGGCCTGCTCCGGTCGGTCGTTCTCGCCGGCGATGAGCACGTACTCGACCGTGACGTCGCGGCCCGTCTTCCGGGCGAAGCGCGTGGCGGCCTCGACGAGGTCTTGGACGCGCCCCTCGGGGCTCGTCGGGATGAGCCGGCGGCGCGTCGCGTCGTCGGGGCCGTGGAGCGAGACCGCGAGGTGGACGCCCAGGTCGAGCGCGGCCAGCCGGTCGATCATGGGGGCGGTGGCCGCCGTCGACACCGTGATGCGCCGCGCGCCGAAGTCCATGCCCTTCGGGTCGCCCCAGATCGCGATCGCCGGGCCGAGCGCCTTCAGGTTGAGGAGCGGCTCCCCCATGCCCATGACCACGATGTTGCTCGGGCGCGCCCCCAGCCGCCGCCGGACATGGAGCACCTGCTCGGCGATCTCGGCCACGGTGAGGTTGCGCAGCAGGCCCGCGACCCCGCTCGCGCAGAACACGCACCGGATCGGGCACCCCACCTGGGTCGAGACGCAGACCGTGCGCCGATCCCCCTCGGGGATCAAGACGGCCTCCACCCGCGCCCCGTCGTGGAGCTCGAGCAGGAGTTTCTGTGTCCCGTCCGCCGCCTCCTCGACCTCGACGACCCGCGTCGCCTCCGGGCTCGTCGCCTCCGCGAGGCGCGCGCGCAGCCCCTTCCCGAGCACGCTCATCGCCGCCGGGTCGGTGATCCCCTCGCGCCAGACCATGCCGAAGACCTGCTCGGCGCGGTAGCTCGGCTCGCCGAGCCCCTCGAGCAGAGCGCGCATCTCGGGGAGCGTGAGGCCCGCCAGGGCAGGCTTCGCGGGGGCCGCGGAGGCGGCCGGGGCGGGCATCCCGGGCGGGGTCGCGGCGGTGCCCGGCGTCGGGGCAGGATCGTCGGGGAGGGGCTCGATCACGGCGACCCGGGCGCGCTCAGCTGCCGGTCTTCCGGCGTTTGACGGTCTTGACGACGGCGGCCTTCTTCTCGACGACGTCGCGCGTGATGCGGTAGCTCGTCGGCTCCTCCTGGTCGGGGAGGTCGTACATGAGGTCGAGGACCAGGTCCTCGAGGATGCTGCGGAGGGCGCGCACGCCGGTGTCGCGCTTCAGCGCGAGGTCGCAGATCGCGTACAGGGCCTCGTCGTCGAACTCCAGCGTCGCCTCCTCGAGCTCGAACATCTTCTGGAACTGGCGCACGAGGGCGTTCTTCGGCTCGACGAGCACGCGGTAGAGGTCGCCCCGCTGGAGCGGGTCGAGGGTGGCGACGACCGGCAGCCGGCCGACGAACTCCGGGATCATGCCGAACTCGATGAGGTCGTGGGGCTCGATCCGGGCGAGGAGCTTCGAGCGCTCGATCTCGTCCACCCCGCTGCTCTTCTCGTGCTCTCGCCCGAACCCGATCAGGCTGCGCCCGAGGCGCTTGCCGATGATGTCCTCGATGCTGCTGAACGTGCCGCCGCAGATGAAGAGGATGCGGCTCGTGTCCATCTGGAGGTACTGCTGCTCGGGGTGCTTGCGGCCCCCCTGCGGCGGGATGTTGGCGACCGTCCCTTCCATGATCTTGAGGAGCGCCTGCTGCACGCCCTCGCCCGAGACGTCCCGGGTGATGGAGGGGTTCTGCGACGTGCGGTTGATCTTGTCGATCTCGTCGATGTAGACGATGCCGACCTCGGCGCGCGCGCGGTCGAAATTCGCGTTCTGGAGCAGCTTGAGGAGGATGTTCTCGACGTCCTCGCCCACGTAGCCCGCCTCGGTCAAGGTGGTGGCATCCGCGATGGCGAACGGCACGTCGAGCATGCGGGCGAGCGTGCGCGCGAGGAGCGTCTTGCCGCTGCCCGTGGGGCCCACGAGGAGGATGTTGCTCTTGTCGAGCTCGACGTCGGACGTCGGTCCCGCCTGGACGCGGCGATAGTGGTTGTAGACGGCGACGGAGAGGATCTTCTTCGCCCGCTCCTGGCCCACGACGTACTGGTCAAGGAACGCCCGGATGACGCGTGGGCTCTTGACCTCGACGGTGCCCG
>JAYTCP010000099.1:0-4343 GCA_043736435.1 Planctomycetia bacterium
CCGTCGCCGGCCTCGTTGCGTTCGTCCCCACCTCGGCCGCGCGCGCGGGAGGCGGAGGGGAACGGCAGGATCCCCTCGCCATCGCCGACCAGCTCGAGAGGGACGGTCGCGCGCAGCTCGAGCAGGGCCACAAGGCCGAGGGTGCGAAGCTCCTCTCCAAGGCGTGGGCGATCCGCGCCGAAGTCTTCTCGCACGCGGACGGCGAGCGTCCGAAGTTTTACGACGGCCGCAAGGCGCCGCAGGTCCCCCCCGAGCTCGAGGCGCTGCAGTCGCGCATCGGCGAGCTGAAGGCGGCCAGCAACGCCGCCGAGCGCGAGGGCAAGGAGCTCAAGGAGGCGGGGAAGGGCGACCGGGCCGAGGCCAAGATGGAGGAGTCGGGCAGGCTGTGGCGCGAGGCGGAGGAGCTCCAGAAGAAGCTCGACGCGGTGCGCGGGGAGCGCAAGAGGGTCGAGCTCGTGGTCGACACCGGGCGCGCCGACGGCCCCGGGGCGGAGCTGAAGGCGATGCTCGAGCGCCTGCGTGCCTCCGTGCCGGTGTATCGCGCCTTGGCCGAGAAGGAGGCCTCCGCGGGCAACGAGAGCGCGGCCCACGCAGCGAAGGAGCGCGCCGAGGAGCAGGCGCGGCGGGCCGGCGAGCTCGAGGCGAAGCTGCGCGGGGCGCCGATCGACATCTCGGTGGTACCGAAGTTCGCGCCGTCCCCGACCGATCCCGTGCTGATGGAGGCCGCGAAGGACGGGAGCCCCGACCGCATCGCCGCGCTCGCCCAGCAGCTCGAGAAGCTCATGCGCCGGATGAACGAGATGCAGGAGAGGCTGACCGACATCCAGCGTCGGCTGGAGAAGTCCGAGAAGGCCGACTAGCGCCCCGGGCCCCGCCGCCCCCTGCCTCATGCAAGTCGACCTCTCCACCCTGGCGCCACGGGACGCCTACCGGTGGATGATCGCGTCGGTCCTGCCCCGTCCCATCGCGTGGATCTCCACGGTCGACGGGGCGGGGCGCCCCAACCTGGCGCCGTTCTCGTTCTTCGGCGGCGTCACCTCGGATCCGCCGACGGTGCTCCTGTCCGTGGGGCGCCGGAAGGGCGTGCGCAAGGACACGGCGCGCAACCTCCTCGAGACGCGGGAGGGCGTGATCCACGTGCCCACGCGCGCGCTGGCGGAGCGGATGGTGGCCACCTCGGCGGACGTCGACCCCGACGTCGACGAGTTCGCGCTCGCGGGTCTGACGAAGACGGCCTCCGTGAGGGTGAGGCCGCCGCGCATCCTGGAGGCGCCCCTCGCGATGGAGGCCCGCGTCGAGCGCCACCTCGAGGTGGGCCGGGGCCCCGTGGACGTGTTCCTGCTCGAGATCCTATGGATCCACGCCGACGAGGCGATCCTCGTGGACGGCCTCCCCGATCCGACGCGGCTTGCGGCCGTGGGCCGCCTCGGCGGCGACGGGTACAGCGACACGTCGCACCCGTTCCACGTGCCGCGGCCGAGCCCTCCCGCCCGAGGGTGAGCGCTACTTCGGGGGCTTCCTCCCCGTGTACCGCGCGACGAACATGCGCCGGTCGGGCGTGTCCTCGAGCGAGACCACGTACGGGGCGATGCCCACGCCGCCGAGGGAGAGGTGCGACCCGTAGAGCCTCACCGAGGAGGCCTTCCGCTTCGGATCGGCCTCGACCACGCTCTCGACGACCGCCGCGTGGCCCTCCCACCGGACGACCGTGCGCGTCTTCTTCGGGTCGGCGGGGTCGGGCTCCTTCCTCTCGCGACGCCACCAGCACTGGACGAAGTCGCCGGGCTTCACCTCCGCGAAGGGGACCGCCTCCCCCTCGCCCAGCACGTCGACGATCGCGTGGACCACGCCCGCGAGCCGGCGGTCGCCGCCCTCGACGGCCTTCGCGATGGCGGCCTGGTCGCCGGGCGTGCTCGAGAGCCCCTGGATGCGCACGGCCCGGCTGACCTCGGGGGTCACCTTCGCGCCGCGCGCCGCCTCGAGGACCGCCTCCACGAACTGGACGCAGTCCACCTGCGACTTCGCCGGGTCCTCCCCGTACATGAAGCCCTGGAAGCGGCCGGCCCCCAGCTCGTGGGCGTGCTCGAGGACGGTCTTCGGCGGGGCTGCGCCGGCGAGGAGCAGCACGAGCGCGGCGTGGCCGATCCACATGGCCCCCAGTCTACGAAAAAAGCCGCGGTACGGTGCCAGAGCAAACGCCGCACGTTTTCTGTTCCAACCGGTACGGTGCCAGAGCAAACGCCACACGTTTTCTGTTCCAACGGAGTTACTTGCGGCGTTTGCTCTGGCACCGTACCGCGGGGAATTCGGGGGCGCGGGGGGACGAACCTCCCGGGTGCGAGGCAGCCGTCCGGGAATCCTGCCGAACCCGGTTGACGAACCCGGGCCGTCCACCGACCGTGGCGGCATGCGCACGGCCGAACTTCGTCGAGGTGGGTCCCCGCGAAGGCGCCTCCTCGCGCCCTCCCGATTCGCCTCCCTGGTCCTCGGGGCCGTCCTCGGGGCCGGCTGCGGCGGCTCCGGGTCGAAGGACGCCCCCAAGAGGCGCGGAGGCGGCCCGATCCCCGTCCAGACTGCGGTCCTGTCGAGCGGCGACCTCGTCTACGCGGTCGCCGGCACGGGGTCGCTCGAGGCGTACCAGATCGTGACCGTGGCATCCCGCATCGACGGCGTGATCGAGGCCGTCGCGTTCGACGAGGGCGACGACGTCACGCCGGAGAAGGAGCTGACCGTCGTCGACCGCACCCGGCGCCTGCTCGAGAAGGCGGAGAGCGAGGCGGCCGTCGCCAAGGCCGAGGCCGCTGTCCCGCGCGCGCAGGCCGCGCTGCCACGCGCCGACGCGGCCATCGCCCAGGCGTCCGCCGCCGTCGAGCGCGCGACGGCGCAGATCGCCGCCGCCCGGACCGACCTCAAGGAGGCGGAGGAGATGCTCGCCCGGCGCACGGCGCTGCGCGCCTCGACGTCGGGCGCCGTGGCCGAGGAGGAGGTGACGGCGGCGCGTTCGCAGGTCGAGCGCCGCCGCGACGCGATCGCGGTGGCCGAGGCGGGGGCCCGCGAGGCCGCCGCGAGCCGCCGCGAGGCGGAAGCCGCCCGGATCGCGTCGGCGGCCGAGGAGGCGGAGGCGGTGGCGGGGGTCGCGCAGGCGCGCGCGAGGCTCGCGCTGGTCACGAAGACGGCCGCGGACACCGGCGTCCGTTCGCCGATCCGGGGCACCGTGCGCCGCCGCCACGTGACGCTGGGCCAGTACGTGCGCGCCGGCGACCCGATCGCCGAGATCGTGGACCGTTCGCGGCTCCTCGTGCGCTTCCGCGTGAGCGAGGCCGAGTCCGCGCGCCTCGCGCGCGACATGAAGGTGGTCGTCCGCGTCCCGGCGCTCGATGCCCTCGAGCACCCCGCGGTCCTGGTCCACGTGGACGAGACGGCGAGCGCGACGACGCGCATGGTCGAGTGCCTCGCCGAGCTCGGGAAGCCCGCCCCGACGCTCAAACCCGGCTTCTACGCCGTCGCGAGCGTCGTGACCCGGACCTCCCGCGCCCTCGCGGTGCCCGAGTCGGCCCTCCAGCCGACCGAGCGGGGCTGGATCGCCTACGTCGTCGTGGACGGGAAGGCGCGGTCGAGGCAGCTCACCCTGGGCCTGCACACGCAGGACGGACGCGTCGAGGTGCTCTCGGGGCTCGCCGACGGCGAGACGCTGGTCACGAAGGGCGCGAACGTCCTCTTCGAGGGCGCGGCGGTCGCCGTCGGAGGGCCGCCGGGCGCCTCGTCGACACCCGGAGGCACGCCCCCGGTCGGGCCTCATCGGCCCGAAAGCCCGACGTCCCCCGCCCCTTCCCCGCCCCCGCCGGGCGCGCCGACCGCTCCGGGGAGCGGCGCGAAGTGAGGATCTCCGACGCCGCGATCCAGAAGCCCGTCTTCGCGTGGATGCTGATGGCGGCGCTGATCGTGTTCGGCGGGCTGGGATTCAAGAACCTGGGCGTCAGCCAGATGCCCGACGTCGACTTCCCGCAGGTCACCGTGCAGCTGACGCTCGAGGGCGCGTCGCCCCAGACGATGGAGACCGACGTCGTCGAGATCGTCGAGGACGCGTGCATGGCGGTGGAGGGGATCGTCGACATCTCCTCGACGTCGCAGCAGGGTCGCGCCACGGTGACGCTCGAGTTCCAGGTGGGGCGCGACATCGACGCGGCGCTCCAGGAGACTCAGACGAAGGTCGCCCAGGCGCAACGCCGGCTGCCCGAGGCCCTCGACCCGCCGGTGATCACGAAGTCCAACCCCGAGGACCAGCCGATCCTGTGGATCGGCGTGTCCGGCACGAGATCGCCCTCGGAGCTGGCCGACATCGC
>JAYTCP010000100.1:0-3717 GCA_043736435.1 Planctomycetia bacterium
CGACCGAGGACTCCTGGTGCTTGAGCGCCGCGACGATGAACTCGCGGAAGAGCGGGTGCGCGTCCGTCGGGCGGCTCTTGAACTCGGGGTGGTACTGGACGCCCACGAACCACGGATGGTCGCGCAGCTCGATGATCTCGACGAGGTCCCGCTCGGGGTTGGTCCCGCCGATCTGGAGCCCGGCCGCCTCGAGGCGCGCGCGGTAGTCGTTGTTGAACTCGTAGCGGTGGCGATGGCGCTCGTGGATCGTCTCGTCGCCGTACGCGGCCCGGGCGCGGGTGCCCGCGCGCAGGGCGCAGCGGTACGAGCCGAGGCGCATCGTGCCGCCCTTCTCGAGGCCCTGCTGGTCGGCCATCAGGTCGATGACGGGGTGCGGGGTGTCCGGGTCGAACTCGGTCGAGTGGGCGCCCTCGAGCCCCGCGAGGTGGCGGGCGATCTCGATCGTGGCGCACTGCATGCCGAGGCAGAGGCCGAAGAACGGCACGCCGCGCTCCCGCGCCCACCGGATGGCCTCGATCTTGCCCTCGATGCCGCGCGAGCCGAAGCCGCCGGGCACCACGAGGCCGTGGACGCCCGATAGGAGGTCGTCGACGTTCTCGGCGCGCACGTCCTCGGCCTGGACGCGCCGGACGCGCACCTTCACCTGGGACGAGAAGCCCCCGTGGGTGAGGGACTCGTAGACCGACTTGTAGGCGTCGGTCAGCTGGACGTACTTGCCGACGAGCGCCACCTCGACCTGCCCGCGAGGGTTGCGGATGCGGTCGAGGAGCGAGAGGTAGTCGTCGAGCCTCGGGGTGCCGTGCGGCAGGCCGAGGCGCTCGAGCAGGAGCCGGTCGACGCTCTGGTCGAGCAGCATCTGCGGGACCTCGTAGATCGAGACCGCCACGTCCTGCTCCTCGATCACGCCCTTGAGCGCGACGTTGCAGAAGAGCGAGAGCTTCGCCTTCATCTCGTCCGTGATGGGCATCTCGGTGCGGCAGACGAGCACGTCGGGCTGGATGCCGATCTCGCGCAGCTTCTGGACGCTGTGCTGCGACGGCTTCGTCTTGAGCTCGCCGCTCGCGCGCAGGTAGGGCAGGAGCGTCAGGTGGACGAACGCCGTGTTCTCGCGGCCCGCCTCGAGCGCGAACTGGCGGATCGCCTCGAGGAACGGGAGCCCCTCGATGTCGCCGACCGTGCCGCCGATCTCGCAGATGAGGACGTCGGCGTCGCCGACGCCCCGCCGGATGCCGGCCTTGATCTCGTCGGTGATGTGCGGGATCACCTGGACGGTCTTGCCGAGGTAGTCGCCGCGCCGCTCCTTCGCGATCACCGTCTGGTAGATCTTCCCCGTCGTGTAGTTGCTGTGCTTGTTGAGGGGCGCATGCGTGAAGCGCTCGTAGTGCCCGAGGTCGAGGTCGGTCTCGGCGCCGTCGTCGGTGACGTAGACCTCGCCGTGCTGGTACGGCGACATGGTGCCCGGGTCGACGTTGATGTACGGGTCGAGCTTCTGGTGCGCGACCTTGAAGCCGTGGGCCTCGAGGAGCAGGCCGATCGACGCGCTGGTGAGCCCCTTCCCGAGGCTCGAGGTCACCCCACCGGTCACGAAGATGAACTTCGCCATGCGCACGCTCCGGGGAATTGCGGAGCCTACACCTCCGGCGGGCCGCAGGCGTAAGCCGCGCGGGTTCTATCCCGGGGGGGGGACGCCCCCCCGGCGGGACGCCGAACGCCCCCGGCACCCCGCCCTCGGGTACCCTCGCCCCCGTGAATCGACGCCGCATCGTGTATCCCCTGCTCGTCGCCGGCCTGGCCCTCGGGGTGGGCTGGTTCGAAGGCCGATGGCACTCCGACCGCACCGCCGCGACGCGGAAGGGGCCCGCGCGCCCGCCGCGTCCCGCCGGCCCCCCGACGGGCGTCGAGGTCCCGATGACGATCGGGCCGACGGCCCCCGTGCCGCCGAAGGCCCCCCCCGCGCCCCCGCTCGGGCCTGATCGGCCCGAAAGCTCCGACTCCCCCCCGCGTCCCGGCGCCCCGGAGGCTCCGGGAACGGGCCGCTAGGGCGCTACGGGCCGAACTCCCCCGCGCGCCACCCGCGCACGAAGCGGGCGTAGTCCTCCGGCGTGTCGATGCCGAGCGCCGGCCGCGTCGCGGGCAGCACGGCGATGCGCCACCCCGCCTCGAGGGCCCGCAGCTGCTCGAGCGACTCGAGCCCGGCCAGCGTCCCCGGGGGGAGCCGCACGTAGTCGAGCAGCCGCTGCCGGCGGAAGGCGTAGATGCCCACGTGCCCGAGCGAGGGCACGGCCGCGCCGCCGCGCAGGCGATCGAACGGGATCGGCGCCCGGGAGAAGTACAGCGCGGTCCCGTCGGTGCGCAGGACCACCTTCACGACGCCCGGCCGCGCCGCCTCGGCGGGATCGGCGATCGGGTGGGCGAGCGTGGCGATGTCCACGTCGGGGCGGGCGGCGGCCTCCGCGAGCCGCGCGAGGTCGCCGGGCTCGAACGCGGGCTCGTCGCCCTGGACGTTGACCACCACGGGCACGTCGAGCCGCGCGGCCACCTCCGCGCAGCGCGCGGTGCCCGACTCGTGGGAGGGATCGGTGCGCATCGCCTCGCCGCCGAACGACCGCACGGCGGCCTCGATCCGCGCGTCGTCCGTCGCCACCACGACCCGCACGACGCCGTCCGCCCGGCGCGCGCGCTCGACGACGTGCTCGACCAGGTACCTGCCCGTCTCGCGCAGGAGCGGCTTCTCCGGGAGACGCGTGCTCCCGATCCGCGCGGGGACGACGACGACGAACGGGGTCACGAGTCCGGCGCGCTCACTTCGCCGACTTGGGTGCGGGGGGCTCGGAGGTCTCGCCGACGCTCGCCGGCGCGCGGCCCGTGACCTTCACGTTCGTCACCGCCAGGGTGCTCGCGCGGTTCTTGAGGACCTGGATGGCCTGCTTGCCCGCGGCGTAGATCCCGGGGATCTCCTTCGTCTCGGGCCGCAGCCCGAGCCCGCGCATCGAGAGCAGGGTGACGCTGTGCCCGTCCCGCTCGACCGTGATGCGTCCGCGCGCGCGGTCGCTGCCGAACAGGCCGCGCACGGCGTCGGTGGGCTTCGCGTACTCGAAGAAGTCGGCCTTCTCGAAGGACTCGAGGAGGTCGAGCATGTCCCGGTCGGGCACGCGGGCGATGCGCCCGACGGCGGGCTGGCTCCGGTTCTCGGACGCCTGCGCGGGCGTCGCCTCGAACGAGGCGTTGAGCAGCACCACCTCGAGGTCGGGCGTGCCGACGATCGCGCCCTGGGGCCGTGCGTACTTCGAGGTCATGAGCTGGGTCTGCTCGACGATCAGGGCCTCCCACACGACCCGGATCGAGGGGGTGCCGGGGATGCGTCCGGGGACGATGCGCGGAGCTTGGGCTTTCGGGCCGATCAGGCCCGACTGGGGGCCGGTCTCGGCCTCCCCCCCGACGGGCGCCCCGGCGAGCGGGACGTCGCCCGTGACCGGATTGGGGCCGCGCGGCGCCCGGCGCGCGCCCGCGGAGCATGCGGCGCACGCGAGGGCGAGGAGGGTGAGGGCGAAGGAGAACCTCATGGACCGGCTCCGCGGCGGACGTCGAAGGGGACAGAGTACCCGCCGCCCGTGTCACGGTCGTGTCCGCGCGCGATCGGACGCCGGTTGACCCGCCCTCCGCGCCCCCTACCCTTCTCCCGGAGGGCCCGCCTCGGGCCCCCGCTCCCGGTGCCCC
>JAYTCP010000101.1:0-2220 GCA_043736435.1 Planctomycetia bacterium
GGAGGCCATGCAGGAATCACCATATCACGATGTTGTGATATGTCCGCAGGTTCGCGCCCGGGGTCCTTCCGTGGCCGATTCCGGGGGGCCACCCCCTTCGGGAGGCAGGGGGCGCCGGGGGCGGGGGGGACACGGCGTCCTGCGGCCCCCCGGCACCCGGCTTCGTGACCCCTACTTCGCGGGGGCGGGCGGCTTGACCGGCTCCTCCTTCTTGGGGGCCGTCTCCGTCGCCTTGGGGGTCACGGTGACCACGATCGAGCTCTCCTTCGACCAGTACCTCGCGAACGTGTCCTTCACCTGCTTCGTCGTGAAGGCCTGGTAGGCGGCCGGGGCGGCCACCAGATCGTCGAGCTTCGTGCCGCGAAAGGTCATCCGCTCGATCCGGCCCATCCAGTACGACGGCTCCTTCGTCTGCTCGGCGAACGTGTTCGCCACCTGCTTCTTGGCGATGACCATCTCCTCCTCGGTCGGGCCCGTCGCGGCGAATGCCGCGTACATCGCCGCGAGCTTCTCGACGAGCGCCGCGACCTTGTGGGGCTCGGTGGGGGCCGCCGCGGAGAACGTGCCGAAACCCGCGAAGACGCTCCCCGGCCTCGAGCCCGCCCCGATGCTGTAGACGAGCTGCGCCTGCTCCCGCACCTCGCTGGTCATCCGCGTGGACAGGATGCTCCCGGCGATCGACAGCGCGCGTGCGTCCGCGGGGTTCGTCTCGTCCGCGCCGTAGAACCCGGAGTAGACGAAGGCCTGGGCGGTGGAGGTCTCCAGCGTCTTCTCGATCACGCGCGGTCCCTTCGGGCGTTTCAGCGTACGCAGCGCCAGGTACGTCTCGGGGCTCACGCGGGCGCGCGCGGGCAGTGAGCCCAGGTAGCGCGCGACGAGGTCGAGGGCCTTCTCCCTTGGCAGGTCGCCGACGATCGTCACCTCGATCGGCGACTCCCTGACGAGCTTCTCGATCCACGCCTGCGAGGCCTCGACCGTGAGCTTGTCGATCTGCTCGGGCGTGATCGGCTGTAACCGGACGTCGTCGTCCGGGTAGGGGGCCGAGCCTGCGGTGCGCCCTCCGAGCGAGGCCGGGTTCTTGAGGGCCTCCGGCAGCATCTGGCGCATGGTCGTCTGGAACTGCGTGAAGGCCGAGGCCTCGACGCGCGGCTCCGTCAGCAGCAGGTGCGCCAGCTGGAGCCCGGTCTCGAGATCCTCGGGGCTGCCCGAGACGGAGAGGGAGACGGCGCCGGGGCCGCCCCCTCCTCCCCCGCCGCCCCCACGACCCCCCCGCCGTCCGCCGCCCCCGCCGCCGCCTCCCCGGACCGAGATCTTCTTCCCGAGCATGAGGTCGCGCACGTCGTTCGACGACAGGCGCTTCGTCGCGGGCCGGGCCCATGCAAGCTGTGCGGCCTGCGTGATGCCGCGGTTGGCCGCCGTCTCGAGCAGCTCGCCGCCGACGAGCGAGATGTCGATCGACACCTCGCTCTTGCGCTCGTCCATGAAGCGGTGGTGGACGCGCACGTCGTTGCCGAGCCAGCCGGACCAGACCTTGGACGCGGCGTGCTCCTCGCCGCCCTTCACCTGGCCGGACTTCGGGAGCGTGGCCATGAGCTCGGTGGCGCGCGCGACCGCGACGTCCTGCGTGGGCTCGACCGCGAGGGCCTTCGTGCCGATCTCGAGCAGCTGCGCCTCGGTGGGCACCGCGAGCGCGGCGGGCAGCGTGGCCACGAAGGCGACGGCCTTCGGGTCGTGCTCCGCCGCGAAGCGCTTGGCGACCTCTTCGCCCGTGATCGTCGGCAGGAGCTCGCGCAGCATGTCGAGCCGCTGGCGGGGGGAGAGCATGGCGTCTCCCGAGGCCAGGTTGCCGTTGAGGCGGCGGATGAGGACCTGCGCCGTGACGGTGGCCTCGGTCTCGACGGCGCGCTCGGCGCCGGAGACGAGCTGCGTCTTGACGTCCTCGAGCTCGCGCGCGGTGAAGCCGAACTTGCGGGCGCGCTGCAGCTCGAGGGCGCTCTCCTCGAGCGCGGCCTTCCATCTGCCCGGCACGGCCCGGCAGGACATCTCCCACGACCAGAGCGTCGTGCCGTCGTTGCCCGACGAGACGCGCGCGTTCACGTAGCTCGTCCCCCCCGTGGCGACCTTGTCGTCGAGCCGCCGGTTGAGGGCCGACTCGCCGAGGCCCACCACGAGCTCGTCGCGGAGCTGCGCGAGCGTGGTCGTCGGGGGCCGCGCGGGCTC
>JAYTCP010000102.1:0-2003 GCA_043736435.1 Planctomycetia bacterium
TCTCGAACAGCTTCATCCACCGCACGTGATGCGGGAGCACCGCCGTGTGGAGCATGTCCGGGTTCGTCAGGATCACGTGGGCGCGGTCGCGCACGACCCGGCGCTCGGCGGGCGGCGTGTCCCCGTCATAGACCGCCGACCCGAGCTCGGCCCCGGTCGCCTGCATGAGCTCGAGCAGCTCGGCGCTCTGGTCCCGCGACAGCGCCTTCGTCGGGAACAGGTAGATCGCCCGCGCGTCGGGGTCCTTGAGGATCGCGTCGAGGACGGGCAGGTTGTAGCAGAGCGTCTTGCCCGAGGCCGTCGGGGTCACCACGACCGTGTCGCGGTGGGCCGTCACGTGGTCGTAGGCCTCGCGCTGGTGGACGTAGAGCCTCTTCACCCCGCGGGTGGCGAGCGCGGGGCCGAGCCGCGGGTCGAGCCCCTGGGGCAGGTCGGCATAGGACGCCTCCACGGGCGGGTAGACACGGTGCGCGACCACGAGCCCCGCGAAGGACGGGTCGTGGTCGAACCGGCGCAGCACGGGGCCGACGGCACCGCGTTCGGAGGGGGTCCTGCCCGACATGGCGCCCACGATAGGGGGGCCGGGGGACGGGGCCGTGGGGCCGCGGAGTCCAGGCGGGGGGGCGAGTTAACGCTTTGTGTCAGACACCTTTCGTTAACTCGGGGGGGCGGACGGGTCCGGGGGAGGTGGGGGGGCGAGGGGGGGCGGGGGGCGTCCGCGTCCGGCCGCGCCGCGGCGCTACCGGTCCTCCCGGTGCTCCGGGGGCCGGGCTCCCCCCCGTACCCTTGTGCCGCCATGGCGAACGACCAACGCGAAGCCCGTCTCAAGAAGCTCGAGGCCCTCCGGGCCGAGGGCATCCGCCCCTACGCGGACCGGTACCCGAAGACGCACACCCTCGTGGAGGCGAAGGACCTCGCCTCGTCGAAGGAGGGGGTCGCCGTCACGATCGCGGGGCGCGTGATGACGAGCCGCTCCTTCGGCAAGCTCACCTTCGCCACCCTGCAGGACCAGAGCGGCCGATGTCAGGTCGCGTTCGACGCCTCGGCCGTGGGGGAGGCGTCCCTCTCGCGGTTCGACCGCCTCGTGGACCTCGGCGACTTCGTGGGGCTCACCGGGGTCACCTTCACGACGAAGAAGGGCGAGCCCACGGTGCGGGCCACGGACTGGACGTTCCTCTCGAAGGCCCTGCGCCCCCTGCCCGACAAGTGGCACGGCCTCACGGACAAGGAGGTCTCCTACCGGGAGCGCCACCTCGACCTGCTCGTGAACGAGGCGACGCGCGAGCGGTTCCGCCTGCGCACGCGGGTCGTCAAGGCGCTGCGCGGCTACCTCGACGGCGCCGGCTTCGAGGAGGTGGAGACGCCCATCCTGGCGGCGAAGGCCACCGGCGCCCTGGCGCGGCCGTTCACCACCCACCACAACGCGCTCGGGATCGAGTGCGCGCTCCGCATCGCCCCCGAGACGTGGCTCAAGAAGCTCGTCGCGGGCGGCATCGACCGAGTCTACGAGGTGGCGCGGTGCTTCCGCAACGAGGGCATGGACCCCTCGCACCTCCAGGACTTCACGATGGTGGAGTGGTACTGCGCCTACTTCGACTTCCGCGACAACATGGACTTCACGCAGGGGCTCCTGCTCCACCTGCTCGACGAGGCCGTGCGCTCGCGGACGATCCGCTGGGGCGAGCACACGATCGACTTCGCGCCCCCCTGGCCCCGCGTGGCGATGCGGGACCTGATCCTGCGCGACGCGGGGATCGACTACGACCTCCACCCCGACGCCCCCTCCCTCCGGCGGGCCATCGCCGCGAAGGGCATCGTCCTCGATCGCGACGACCTCGACGTGCTCGGGCGCGGGCCGCTGATCGACGTCCTCTACAAGAAGGTCTCGCGCCCGAGGCTCGTCCAGCCGGTCTTCGTGACGAGCCACCCGATCGACCTGTCGCCCCTCGCGCGCCGCAACGACGACGCCCCGGGCGTGACGGACCGCTTCCAGCTCGTGGTGA
>JAYTCP010000103.1:0-3824 GCA_043736435.1 Planctomycetia bacterium
ATCCGCCCGCCGCGGACGGCGTTCCAGTTCACCCACGTGCACGGGATCACGTGGGACGACGTGCGTGACGCGCCGCCGTTTGGCGTCGTGTGGCCCGGCCTCCTCCCGGTCCTCGACGGTGCCGAGTTCCTCGCCGCGCACCACGCGCCCTTCGACCGCTCCGTCCTAGCGGCGTGCAGCGCCGCCGCGGGCCTCGCGCCGCCGGGGCTGCCGTTCCGCTGCACGGTCCGGATCGCGCGCGCGGCGTGGCGGCTGTTCCCCACGCGCCTGCCCGACGTGTGCCGCTGGCTCGACATCCCGCTGCGCCACCACGACGCGCTGTCCGACGCCGAGGCCTGCGCCCGGATCGTGATCGCGGCCGAGGCGGCGGTGCGCCCCGCCTCGCCCGTCACCCGCACGGCGTAGCCCGAGCGGGCCGACCCGGGGTCGGCGCGACGCGGCGTCGGGGGAGCAGGGGTTCAGGGCGTCTGGGTGGCGCGGGCGGCGAGGACCTCGCGGGCCGTGGCCTCCTCCAGGCGCCAGTCGCCGCCGGACGCCAGGAAGGCGGGGACGTCGGCCTCGGGCATCGGACGGCCGAGCAGGAAGCCCTGCGCGTAGTCGCACCCCAGCTCGGAGAGGCGCCGCAGCTGGGTGGTCGTCTCGACGCCCTCGGCGACGGTCGAGAGCCCGAGGGTGCGCGCGATGGCGACGATGGCGCCGGCGAGGCCGGCGTCGTCGCGGGCCGTCCGGTGCGAGAGGCCGTCGATGAAGTCCTTGGGGATCTTGAGGAGGTCGAGGGGGAAGCGCTCGAGGTAGTGGAGCGACGAGTACCCGGTGCCGAAGTCGTCGATGGCGAGACGCACGCCGAGCGCCTTCAGGTCGTGCAGGACGCGGGTGGACGCGTCGTGCTTCTGCATCAGGACGCTCTCGGTGATCTCGAGCACGAGCCTCGACGCGGGCAGGCCCGTCTTCGCGAGTGCGTCCTTCACGACCTCGGCCAGGCCCGGCGACTGCACCTGCCGGCCCGAGAGGTTCACCGTGACGCTGGGCGCCGCGTGGGCGAGGGGCCCGTCGTTCCACGGCGCGGCGTCGGCGACGGCGCGGCGGACGACCCACTCGCCCAGCGGCACGATGAGCCCGGTCTCCTCGGCGATGGGGATGAACGCGCCGGGCTGCACGCGCCCGCGGGTGGGGTGGTTCCAGCGCACCAGCGCCTCGAGGCCCACGACCTGCCCGGTCGTCAGCCTGAAGATCGGCTGGTAGTCGAGCGTGAACTCGCCCCGCTCCACCGCGCGCCTGAGGTCCTCCTGGAGCTCGAGGCGCGCCAGGGCCGACGTGTGCATGCGGGCCTCGAACATCACGTGCCGGCCCCGACCCTGGCCCTTCGCCGTGTACATGGCCGCGTCGGCGTTGCGCAGGAGCACCTCGACCGTGTCCCCGTCGGCGGCGACCGCGGTCCCGGCGCTCAGCCCGACCACCACGTCGCGCTCGGCCAGCTGGAAGGGCACCTGGAAGAGCGACTGGACGCGGTCCGCCACGCCCTGGACCACCCCCGCCACGTCCGCGTCCTCGAGGACGATGCCGAACTCGTCGCCGCCGAGCCGGGCCACGGTGTCCGAGTCGCGCACGCACCGGGAGAGGCGCGCCGCGGCCATGACGAGCAGGTGGTCCCCCTGCATGTGGCCGAGGCTGTCGTTCACGGTCTTGAAGTTGTCCATGTCCACGAAGAGCACGGCCACCTGGATGCCGTCGCGGTGGCGCCGCGCGAGCGCGTGGCCCACGCGGTCCTGGAAGAGCGCCCGGTTGGCGAGCCCGGTGAGGGGGTCGTGGAACGCCTGGTGACGCAGCTGCTCGACGAGGGCCGCGCGCTCCGTGACGTCGCGCGTGTTCAGCACGAGGCCCTCGATGGCGGGATTGTCGAGGAGGTTCGTCGCCGTGGACTCGAGGCGGATCCAGACGCCGTCGGCGCGCGGGAAGCGCCAGGCGATGGACGGGACCGCCCCGGAGCTCGAGGCGACGCGCCCGAGGAACGCAGCGAGGGCGGCGCCGTCCTCGGGATGCGCGTACTCGCGCAGGCCGTGCCCGACGAGGGCCTCGGGCCTGAGGCTCAGCACCCGCTGCGCCGAGGGGCTCGCGTAGCGGATCGCGCCGTCGGGGGACACCACGAGGATGACGTCGCTCGAGTGCTCGACCAGCGCCGACAGGCGCGCCTCGCTCACCCGCGTCGCGATCCCATGCAGCAGGCGCGTGTTCTCGCGCAGCAGGAGGGCCTGCCTCGCCATCACGAGCAGGGTCAGGCCCACGGCGCCGGCGACCAGGCCGCCGATCCCCTCGTGCCGGTTCAGCAGCGTCTCCGCGACGAGGAGCCCGTAGCCGAGGATCACCGCGGCGAACGGGAGCACGTCGGTGCCCGGCGCCGCCGCCGTCGCCTCCGGGGCCGGCGCGGCGAGGCGCCGCCGCTCGTGGTCGGCCGCGGCGACGAGGAGCACGTTCTGGACGAGCCGGCAGCCGTCCGCGATGCTGCCGGTCTCGTAGCCACCGTAGAGGGAGAGCGCGGCGTAGACCGCGTCGCCGAGAAGGTTGACGAGGAGGCCGCAGCTCAGGAGCAGCAGCGTCCTGCGCACGGCCCCGATCGGCCTTCGCAGGAGCACGGCGGCGATCCCCGCGAGGACGAGCAGGTCGCCGACGGGGTAGGCGGTGAGCGTCGCGACCTGGATCGGGTCGGCCCCTGCGGGAGCGCCGAGCAGGGCCGAGCGCACCCCGAAGTGCCAGATCGCCATCCCGCCGCCGACGGTGACCGTCGCCGCGTCCATCCAGAAGGTGAGGCGGGCCCGGTCGTCGCGACCGTCGTGGCGGAAGCGCAGGAGGCCCCACAGCATGAAGGGGTAGTAGGCGAGGTAGGGGAGGTTCACCCACGAGTGCGTCGGGTCCCGACCGGTCGCGGTCTCGAGGACCGCCCAGCCCGCGTCGCCGAGGAAGGTGCACGCAAAGGCGAGCGTGAGGACGCACCACGCCGCCCGCTCGTGGGGCGAGGCCCTCGGATCCCGTGCCACGCGGAGCGCCAACAGGAACGTGAGGACCGACACCGGGAGCAGCCCGACGTTGATCACGGCCCGCGCGGCGCCCGCCGACAGCCACGGGCCGAAGGCCACGACCGCGTACACAGCCGCGTAGATGACGACGATGGTCGGGAGGCGTCCGAACCCGCGTGACGAGCCCGCGGCCGGGGTCGCCGGAGCGGGCCGGAGCGGGGGTGCCGCCGGACGCGAGGTCGCCGTCGGGCCGCCGTCGACCGGACCGGAACGCTCCGCCGCTCCGGGAGCGGGTGCGGCGGGACCTGTCCTCTTCACAGGACGGCTCCTGTCCGGGATGTGGGACGCAAGACCCGAGGCCCCACGGGGGCCCGGGTGTGCTCCCTCATCGGCCGGCCTGCCTCGGGAGGTGAAGGCCGACTTCCGGGGGGGGCACGGTCGGGGCGGGGAATGGCGGGGGCGCGGGGGGCCGGAACGCCAGCGCGTCGCGCTGGATCGCGAACGTCTTGCGGTAGACCTTCGCGGCGTGGGGGTTGCCTGGGTCGCGGGCGCGGCCCGGCGCCCCCTTGTCGTGCGTCCCCGCGGGCGGGAACATCGACGCCCATGTGCGCCGCCCTCGTTCGCACGGTGAGCCTCGCCTGTGCGGCCTACCTCGTCGGCTGCGGCGGCGAGGAGCCCGCGCCCCGGCGGGCGCCCATGTCCCGCGCCCCCGCGACGCCGAGCCCCCCCGGGCGGCTGGGCCCGTATCCGCTGTCGCAGTTCGTGATCGCGCACGACGCGTTCCTCGCGGGGGACGACCCGAAGACGGTGCCG
>JAYTCP010000104.1:0-3729 GCA_043736435.1 Planctomycetia bacterium
GTCGTATCCTGCCTCGCGATGTGAACCTCGGGAGGATCGGACATGCGCCTCGCCTCGCTCATCGGCGTCAGCATCGGACTCGGCGTGTTCGGCGCCATAGGCCCCGCCATGGCCAAGGAAGCCGGCCCCGCCGGGGAGTGGGCCTCGAAGGACGGGGCGCCCGCGTGGGTGACCGCGCCGCCCGCAAGGGCCGATGCGATCCGCGTCGTGATCGGGAGCCAGTCGAACCTGCTCGAGCTTGCCGACCACGCCGATGCGGGCTACGTGAAGCGGCAGGTCGCGGGGGAAGCCGCCTGGAGGCTGCGAGGCCTGCTGGCGGAGGAGGCCGACGCCATCCTCGCGCTTCCGTGGCCCCAGCCCACCCTCGTCCAGAAGGGGTACCACTTGACGCCCGCGGGCCCCGGCGAGACGTTCCCCGGCGCCGCGACGTACACGGTCTGGACGCTGTTCGAGGTGCCGGCGGCCGTCGTCCTCGAGTCGCTGCCCGCCGCGAAGCGCGAATCCGCACGGGCGGCGCTCGCGCTGGTGGAGCCTAGCGACACGCCCGCGTGGGAGGAGCTGAAGGCTGCGCCCCCCTGGAGCGCGAAGCCCGTCGTCGCGGCGGACGCGCATCCGGTCGTGCTCCGGTTCTCGGCGAACCGTGCGGACGTGGCCAAGGCGCAGCTGAGCACGCTCGCGGCACTGCACGTCGCCTCGAAGATCGTGGCGCCGCTCCGCGCGCCGCTCGGGGGCACGGAGGCCTGGAACGTGGGATCCGTCGCCGCCACCTGGCGCCGGTGCACGGCCCGCGCGGTGGTCACGACCCGCGGGGAGACCACCGCGTGGGCCCTCTTCGAGGTCCCCGTGGCGCGCATCGTGGCGGCGGCGCCCGAGGCGAAGCGCGACGCCGTCCGCGCGATCTTCGGGCCGAAGCCGGCCCCGAAGTAGCGGAGCGCGTCCGAACGCGATGCAAAGGTGGCGCAGCTGACACCTTCTGCTCGGTCAGGTCACGTCGTCCGCGACGTCGTGTCTGGCGAAGGCGAGGCCCACGAGGATGAGGACGCCGGCGAGGATCGCCACCTGCGCAAGTGCGAGCGCCGTGCCGAGGACCCAGATGCCCGCGCCGAGGGCGTCGAGCGCCCAGGCGACGGCGGCGAGCGCCGCGAGATCGGCCGCGAGGAAGAGGACCTGGAGCACCGCGCCGCCGGCGCCCTTCGGCCCGACGAGCCACGCGAGGTTCATGGCCGCGACCAGGGTGGCCGAGACCGGGACGCACCCCAGCCAGGCGAGGCCCGCCCATCCGACGCCGACCCGGCCGAGCCCGGCCAGCGCCGCGAGATAGACGCCCTGGTAGGTCAGGATGACCGCCGTGGGCACGGCGATCTCGGCGGCGGCGATCGCCGTGCGGGACAGCGGCAGCGCCTTGAGCGTGGGCAGCTGGCCCCCCTCGCCGCGGAAGTCGAAGGCGATCGACCCCGAGAGGAGCAGGGGAAACATGCCCACCATGGCGACGGGGAAGATCCCCTGGCGATCCTGCCCGACGAGCGCGGGGATGAAGATGACGAGGAGGAGGAACGTCGAGAAGAAGAGCGAGCGCAGGGAGCGACGGGCGATCACGAGGTTCTTCCACGCGATCGCGCCGGCGCCGCGGAACACCGGGAGCGCCGGGAGGCGCACGGCGCGCACCGGCCTCTCCCCGGCGGTCACCGCGGCGAGGTTGCGGTTGCGCTGCACGCGGGCGCGCCGGGCGGCGCTCCGCTCGCTCGCGCCGATCGACTCCTCGAGGAAGCTCACCTGGAGCAGGACGACCGGCACGAGCGTCGCGACCGCCGCCCCGATCGCGCCGAGGAGGTGCGGCAGCGCGAGGCCCCACGTGTCGGCCTCCGCGAGGTCGCCGGCCACGACGGCGGGGTAGAGCGCGAACCGGGCGGCCTTCGACGCGGCGAAGCTCGCGATCGCCTCGCGCATCCCGCCGCTCCCCGACCCGGACGCCAGGATCAGCGCCACCACAGCGAGGCTCAGGACCATCATGGCGAGCCGTACCGGGCCCTTCAGGCGACGGAAGGCCCGCTCGCCGACGTGGATCGCCAGCAGGGACGCCGTCAGGCGCAGATGCTGGGCCGCCAGGCCGGCGAGCACGCAACCGATGAACGTGAACCCGGGATTCGGCGTCCGGAGCCCGAAGAAGGCGAACGGCAGGATGGCTCCGAGCATCGACAGCGGGAGCAGCCCCGCCAGATGGTAGAGGACCAGGTCGCGCTGCCGGAACGGCCCCGGGAAGAGGAAGTGGACCTCTGCCGGCGAGAAGGGGATGCCTCGCTCCGAGAAGCCGGAAAGCAGCGACATCACGAGCACGAGGGCCAGGTAGGCGCGGAGCATCGGAACCGCGGCCGACGCGGCGTTCTCAGGCGACCCCGACGCGTGCCCGATGCTCCACGCGACCATCGCGAACAGGCCCAGGGTCGCGAGGAGGCCCAGCGCCTTGCGGGGCTTGCGCAGCCCCGACACGAAGCGGCGGACGCCGTTCTTCCGCGTCGCGAAGAAGAGGTAGACGAGCGGCGGGATCACGGCGGGGGCGCGCCCTGCGCCGCGGGCCTCGCGGGGTCGGTGACCGCGAGGAAGACCTCCTCCAAGGTGGCCCCGCCCTTCGCCGCCACCGCGGCGCGGATCTCCTCGAGCGTGCCGAACGCCAGGAGCCGCCCCCGGTGCAGGATGAGCACGCGGTCGCACAGCCGTTCGACGAGCTCGAGGAGGTGGGAGGAGAGCAGCACCGCGGCCCCCGCCCGGGCCCTCGCGACGATCGAGTCGCGCATGTCGCGGATCGCCCTCGGATCGAGGCCCGTGAGCGGCTCGTCGAGCAGGATCACCTTGGGCTCGTGGAGGAACGCGCAGGCGATCGCGAGCTTCTGCTGCATGCCGCGCGACAGGGTGGAGGCGAGGTCGTCGCGCTTCTCGTACAGCTCCATCTCCCGCAGGAGCCCGTCGAGGCGGGCCCCGTCCGCCTCCACCCGGTAGGCGAGCGCCGTGAAGCGCAGGTGCTCGGTCACGGTCAGCAGATCGAAGGGATGCGGCGTGTCGGGGACGTAGGCGAGGGCCCGCTTGGCCTCGACGGGCGCGCGTGCGACGTCGTGGCCCGCCACGCGCAGCGTCCCGGCTCCCGGACGGAGGATCCCGGCGATGGACCGCAGGGTCGTGGTCTTGCCGGCACCGTTCGGCCCCACGAGGCCGACGATCTCGCCGGGTCGCACCTCGAAGGAGAGGTCGGTCACGGCGGCCGTGTCGCCGTACGTCTTCGAGAAGCCCACGACTTCGATCATCGGATCCCTTCCGCGGCGCCGGCCCGCCTCACCCGGGACGGGCGCAGGCGGGGCGTGGCCGGGCAGAGCGTACGCCGCTCCGTCGCCCCCCGCCACGGAGGAACCGCCGGCGGCGCCGGCAAGGCGGCGACCGCGGAGACGCGTCAATCCCTCAGCTCGACGATGGTCTCCTCGCCCGCGAGCACGCGGACCCGCTTCGTCGCGCCTCGATCGAGCTCGACCAGGCCGGTCCAGTGCAGGAGTCCAAGCCCGTCCGAAGGCTTGACGAGGATCGTCCACCGGCCCGGCGGAACCGTCGCCGCGTAGACGCCGGCCTCGCGGCGTTCCAGCACGCCGAGGTCGTTCATCGTCTTCGCGACGTCCCTCGGATCGACCATCCGGGCGAGCCACGGGCCATCGAAGGGCCGCCCCGACGCGTCGACGATCTCGAAGA
>JAYTCP010000105.1:0-6777 GCA_043736435.1 Planctomycetia bacterium
CGCGAGGACGACTTCCGCGTGATGAACGGCGCTGCGGCGGTCCACGGCACCAAGGAGACCGTCGCGCAGGTGCGAGCCGCGTACGCGCGCCTGGGGAGATTCCTCTCGAGAGCGCTGGCCGCGCCCGGCCTGCGCCGCGGCGTCTCCCCCGAGACCGCGGGCCACCTCCTGCTCGAGGTCGGCCTCGGCGCCGCGCTCGTGCGCCCGCTCGCGCTCCCGGTGGTGAAGCGCTCGGGCTACGGACGCGAGGCGATGGCGCTGCTGCTCTCCGCGATCGCGGGGCCGACGGACGAGTGAGGAGGGCGGGCGCCGGCAGCCGCTCCGGCGGGGCTACTTCGCCCGGCCGGCGTAGATGTCCATGATGTTGTGGAGCAGCTTGATCGCGTCGGCGCGCTTCCGCTGGAAGGAGTTGCGGCCGATGATGGAGCCGAAGCCGCCGCCGTCCCGGATGGCGCGGATCTCCTCGATCACCGCCTCGTCGGTGCTCGCGGGACCGCCGGAGAAGATGACGAGGCGACGGCCGGCGAAGGTGGCCTCGACGACGTGGCGCACGCGCTCGGCGAGCGTCGCGATCGGGATGCGCTGCTTCTCGAAGACCGCGGCGGCGGCCTTCTGCTCGAGGTGCGCCGAGGGGAGCTTCACCTTCACGATGTGGGCGCCGAGCTGGGCCGCGATCTGGGCGGCGTACGCGCACACGTCGATGGCGGTCTCGCCCTCCTTGCTGAGCTGTCCGCCGCGCGGGTAGGACCACACGACGACCGCCAGGCCCACGCGCTTCGCCTCCTCGGCGAGCGCGCGGAGCTGCGCGTACATCTCGAGCCGGTGCGCCGAGGCGGGATAGATCGTGTAGCCGATGGCGGCGCATCCGAGGCGGACGGCGTCGGCGACGCTGCCCGTGACCGCCTGCGCGGGGTCCTTCTCGTCCATCAGCGAGTCGCGGTTGTTCAGCTTGAGGATCAGCGGGATCTCGCCCGCGAACTCCCGCGCCCCGGCCTCGAGGAAGCCGAGCGGGGCCGCGTAGCCCGAGCAGCCGGCGTCGACGGCGAGCTGGAAGTGGTAGCGGGGGTCGTAGCCCGCCGGGTTCATCGCGAACGAGCGCGCGGGGCCGTGCTCGAAGCCCTGGTCCACCGGCAGGATCACGAGCTTGCCCGTGCCTGCGAGGCGCCCGTGGTTGAGGAGCCGGGCGAGGTTCGTCAGCGTGCCCGGATTGTCGGACCCGTACCAGGACAGGATCTCGCGGACGCGGTCGGACATGGCTCGGCTCCCGGGGCGACGCGCGGGGAGAGACCTCGCCTCCGCGATCCACGTGCCACCGCGCCTACTCTAGCCGCCGGGACGGATCGTCCGAACCCGTGACGGACCCCGTTCTTGCCCCGCGGCCCCGCACGTTGGCAGGATGGACGGGTCCGGAGCGCCGCCCCCGATGCTCGCCTGTCCCCGATGCCGCGAGGTGCTCAAGCCCGTCGCCATGCTGGGCGGGTTCCTGTGGGCCTGCCCCACGTGCGGGGGTCGCGCGGGAACCCTCACCCTGCTCGAGCATCGGACGCCCAGGGCCGCGCTGTCGGCGCTGCGGAGGGCGGCCCGCGCGGCGGATCGGGGGCTCGCGGTATCGAGGAATTCGAGGAATTCGAGGAATTCGACGAGCGCGACGGGGGGCACGGCCGATCCGAGCGAGCCGTACCTGGGCTACGGCCCCGACGGCGAGAGCGGCTGGTTGGGAGCGACCGCCGCGCACTGCCCCTCGTGCGCGCGGCCCGTGCCGCGGGTGGCCGTGCCGGCCCACGGCATCGCGGACGCCCTCGACGTCTGCCCCCGCTGCGATCTCGTCTGGTTCGAGCGCACGGCCATGTCGGCCCTGCCGCTGAAGCCCACGCTCCCCGCACGCCCCCGTCCGTACGCGAGACGCGCGTCGCCCGCGGAGGCCGGACGCCCCCTCGCGTGGCGGCACGACCGCGCCGCGTTCGAGGTCGCGACGCCGGCGGCGAGGGTCGCACCGATCGTCGCCCCCGCCGCGCCCACACGCGTCGACGCCCCCGGCGCGCCCCTGCCGACCGCGCGGCGGCGGTCGTGCGCCGGGCGGGTCCTCCTGCTGGTCGCCATCGGGGTGTGCCTGGGCGCCACGCTGGCCTCCGCCGCCCCCCACGCGCTCCGCGACGCGTGGCCGGCCGCGCTCGCCGTCGCGGAGCACCGGTGGGCCGACCTCCTGGGGGGCGCCGTCCCGTTCTTGGCCGCCGTGCTCGTCACCGGGGCCTTCTGGACGTCGGCCCGCCGGCGCCACCGACGGCGGACGGCGGGATTCGCCCGGCCTACCTGAGCGGCGGCGCGCGCATCCGCAGCTGCTTGTCCAGGAATACGTGCTTGCGCTCGTTGGGCTTGTCCCAGAAGGCCTTCACCGAGACCTGCGGGTCGTCGTCGCCGTCGAGGATGCGGGCCGCGACCTCCTTGTCGGACAGGGCCGGCACCCCCTGCGTCCCCTCGAAGTGGAAGCGCTCGACCTTGACCTTCTCCTGCTTCGTCTTCGGGCCGGTGGGACGCACGAGATGCAGCTTCGCACCGGCGAACAGATTGCCCTTCTGGAGCTTCACCTTCGACCACGAGTCCTCGACGTCCTGGACGATCTTGACGTCGCCGAAGAAGTCGCAGCCGTCGAGGATCAGGTCGTCCACGCGCCGGGCCTCGAACGCGCCCTTCACCTCGGCGGCCCGCAGCATGAGGGCCCCGCTGCCCTCGAGCGTCGTCTGCTTGAGCCAGCAGGTGCGGAACGAGACCTCCGGGGCCTTGCCCTTCTCGGGCAGCGAGCGCACGGAGATCGGCATGCCGACCTCGGCGGTCATGAAGCGCAGGTAGCCCGACCGGATGCGGACGTCGAGCTTGCAGTTGCGGGCGAGACACGAGTTCTCGATGGTGAGCCCGCCGTCGAAGAACTTCCCCTCGGGATGCACGAACGAGCAGGCGTACAGCGACGCCATGTCGAAATGGAAGCCGCCCTCCGGCGCGAGGGTGGGGCTGAAGTCGATGGCCTCGACGCCCACCCAGTGGTCGACCGTCCCGTGGATCTCGAAGCCGCCCGCCACCTCGAGGCTCGCCTTGTTGATCCCGATGATCGTCACGTCGGCCTCGACGCGGATCTCGGCCCCCTTCGGGATCCGCTGCGGGCCATCCACGTAGAACGTCTTCCCCGCGCCCTTCACGGTCACGCGCCCCGTGAGCGGCAGGGGAAGCCAGCCCGGCTGGGGAACGTCGGCGCGGGCGGGCGTCGCGGGCCCCGAGCAGAGGAGGACGGCGACCGTGGCGGCCTGCGCCCAGCCGCACCGGGCGTGCACCCCGCGCGAAGCGATGCCATGGCCGATCATGTCGATACCCCCCGGGGGGCACGCGGCCCCGTCGGCCCAGGGTAGCAGCCCCGCCCCCGCCCTCGTCGGCCGGCCGCAACGCACGCGGCCCGCATCCCGAAGGAGGCGGGCCGCGGGGAATCGCGTCCGAGAGTGCGGGCGATCGGGCCTAGAACTCGGGGCGGCGGCGGCGGCGGACGGCGCGAACCGCACCGATCCCGCCCAGGAGACCCAGGCCGAGGAGCACGGCCGGGGGGAGGGGGACCACCACGACGGGCGTGACGCTCCCCGCGAAGTCCGTCCCGAAGCGGAAGTTCAAGTCCGTGATCGCAGCCGAGCTCGTCACGTCCGTGAAGGAGACGACGAAGGTGGCCGTGAGGGCGGCGAATGGGTTGTGGCCGTTGTTGTTCTTGATGCCGCCGTTGGACTGGGAATAGTCGCCATCGGCTTCGGCCTTGCCGATCAGGGCGTACTCCGCATTCGGATTGAACTTGAGGTCGAACAGGGTGCCCAGCGTCCCCAGCTCCCACGTCGCGGGAGGGCCGAGCAGGTTCACTAGGCTGGCGCTGTCCGTGTAGACGCCCACTGCGTTCACGTCGCGCGAGTAGGCCGTCGCGCTGGTGAGGGTCCCCGCTCCCGTGACGCCGGAAAGATCGAAGCGAAACGCGGTGAGGAGTTCCGCGGCGGAAAAGGTGAACGGCGTCGTGTTCGTGAGCACGAACGTGATCTTGTTGCCGGCCGCGTCGAACGTGACGTCGACCGACCCGGAGATCGTGTAGCCGCCGGCGTTCGTGCTGGACCCGGCATAGATCGTGCCGGCGTCGGCATGACCTGCTGACATGGCGGCAATTCCCGCCGCTGCGGCAGCCCACAGGAGTCTCCGTCGCATCGGCCGCCGCCCTCCACCGGAGAAGCGGACGAGTGTCCGCCGACGGAGGCGCCCAAATGCGCCCCGCACCTCTACATGGGGAAACCGCCGCACTACTTTGCGGGGAGGAGCGCCGCCCCCGGCCGGGGGGATTTGGGTGTCCGGGGGGGCCCCCGGACCGGCTCGGGCCCGGTACCGGGGGCCCTCGATCCGCCGGCGAGCGCCCTCACTCCGCGCCTGGGCCCCTACCCGCCCCGGATCCGCGGCCAGGCCCCTCGGATGGACCCGACGTGGAACTGCACCGTACCGGCCTTCAGGGCGTCGGCGAGCGCCGCCGCTCCCCCCCGGAACGGCAGGAGATCCGACCCGAGGACGCCGCATCCGGCGTGCTCCGGGGGAAGCACCCGCACCATGTCACGGGCCTCGTCGAGCATCGCGTGCCAGCGACGCGAGAGGTCGGCGGCGCTCGGGGGGGCACCTTCGAACTCGAGCGAAGCGAGTTCCACGTCGGTGTACCGCGAGGATCGCCCTGCGTGCGCGAGGATTCCTGCGGGGCTGAAGCCCGGGTCCTTTCCGCACGCGGCCCAGGCCAGGTAGCCCAAGGGCTGGATGTGATCGTGACAGGTGATGACGTCCACCCAATCCCTCGGCTCGAGTCGCCCGACGAGGGCCAGGACCTTGTTGGTGGCCAGGTCGAATGGATGCAGGGCGAGCCCGAAGTCGGGGTGCTCGATCAGCGGGAAGAATCGGTAGGCACTGTCGGAGGTCCACTGGAGGACGACGCTCTCCGCACCGCGCGCGACGACGGCCTCGACGAACGTCTGACGATCCCGCGTCGTCGCCACGGTGTAGCCCGCCGCCGTCAGGAGCGCGCGGTCCCCCTCGAAGCTCGCGGCCACGGCTTCCGCGGTGTCGTGGAACAGGTCGATGTCCCGCGAGATCCGCGGTGCGGCTGCGAGGGTATTGAGCGCCGCAGCGCCCGCGACGTACGACTCGCCGTCGGCCTCGCGCCGACGTGCGATCAAGCGGCAGACGGCGCGTTGGAACTCCGTGAGAGCCACCGTCGAACCTCCTCGGCCTCCTGGAAGGCCTTCAAGTCCCCGTTCGTCGCGATCGCATCCAAGACGCGGAGCGCCTCGGCCACGGTCCCGGGCAGATAGTCCGGGCGAAGGTACCAGAGGCACGTGACGCGATGGCGATCCACGAGCTCACGGACGCGACGGAGGAAGGTGGTGGAGTCGGGCTGCACGTGCGCCGAGCATACCCGCCCCCCCCCACTCCCGGGGCCGATCGCTCCCCCGCCCGCCCGCGCCTCAGGCGAGGTTGCGCGAGCAGCCGCTCGCGCGGATGCGGCTCGAGCCGACCTGCTCCGCGGCGTACTCGGAGGTCATGGCGCGCGCATGAGCGCATCGATCTCGGCGCGAAGGACCGGGAGGTCATCCTCCACCACGCTGTAGACGACGCGGTGATCGACGTCTGCGTATCCATGGATCAGGATGTTGCGGAACGCCACGATCCGGCGGCGGCCGCTGATCCCGGACGCGAGGCGCTCGTCGAGCTTCGTGAGCTGCGCGACCACCTCGCCGATGATCTCGAACTCCCGCTCGACCGCCGCGCGGAGCATCGCGTCGGTCGTGAAGTCCGCGAAGTGCTTCCCCGCGGTGAATCGGGCGATGAGCGTGCGGCGTGCGCGATGTCGTCCAGGTACTTGCGGGCTTCACGCCGCATACAGCGGGACTCGCGTCTCGTCGACGGACGCACGAAAGTGAGGATTCCGAATGGCGGAGAGGACGACCAGATCGACCGGGCAGCCCACGAGGTCGGTCAGGGCCTCGAGGAGCCCGAAGTACGCGTCGGCGTAGCGCCCAGAAGGGATCTCCTGAAACTCCACCAGGAAGTCGAAATCGCTGTCGCCGGGACGGAAGCGCTCCGTGGTGGCCGACCCGAAGACTTCCAGGCTTCGAACGTGGTGCCGTCGACAGAGCTCCGCGATGGCTGCCTGATGTCGGGTGATCTCGACGTTCACGACGCACCTCCACACCTCACGATACCCGGCCCCCTCCGGCACACGGTCGATCGTGGGAGACCGGGGGGAAGCTTCGGCGGCCCGTGGCCGGGCGCGCGGGGGAGACCGTCGCCCCCCGATCGGGCCGTTTGGGCCCCAAGGCCTCCCTTCGCGAGGCGGATCGCTCCCCCCCGCCCCCGCCGCCCCCCAACTCCTCACGCGTGGTTGCGCAGCAGCAGCTCGCGCGGGTGGGGCTCGAGGTAGACCTGCCCCGCGGCGTACTCGGAGCCGACGCGGCGCAGGTGGTGGCGGAGCAGGGTGATCGGCACCACGAGCGGCAGGAGGCCGAGGCGGTACTCATCGATCGTGCGGACCATCGCGGCGCGGTCGGCGGCGTCGAGGCCGTCGCTGACGAAGCCGAGCAGGTGCTGGAGCACGTTCGCGTGCTTGCGCGGCGTCGCGCGGACGCGCAGCGTCTCCATGAACAGCGCGCCGTACTCGGTCGCGAGCTCGTGGCGCGGCCGGCCCTTCGCGTTCGCGACGAGGCGGCCGAGGCGGCGGTAGCGCTCGGG
>JAYTCP010000106.1:0-3197 GCA_043736435.1 Planctomycetia bacterium
CCCGGCGATCGGCGCCCGGGCGCGTCTCGAGGTCGCCGAGGGCCTTCGACAGGCCGGCCAGTCGCTCCGATAGCGCCCTGAGCGCCTGGGCGTCCTCGCCGGCGCCGGCGCTCGCCGCGTCGGCGGCCTTCGTCGTGGCATCGGCCGCCTTCTGTGTCGCATCGGCGCCCAGGGCCGTGGGCCCCGCGGCGTCCGCGCCCTCGGCGGCTTGGCGCTCGGCGGCCGTCGCCAGGGCTTCGAGCGACTCCCGGAGCGCCGTCGCGCGCGCGGTGACGGCCGTCGCGGCCCGTGCGGCCTCCTTCGCCCTGGCCTCCAGGCGCTCGAGCGCCTCTTCCAGGCTCGCCGCGGTGGCCTGCTGCGAGGCGGCCTCGCGCTCGCGGCGGGCCAGGTCCGCCGCGGTCTGCGCCGCTGCCCTGGCTTCCTCCGCGCGCGCCTTGCGACGTCGCACCGCCTCCTGCGTGCGCGCGAGCGCCTGCTCCTCCGCCTTCCGTACGCCCTCGAGGGCGGCGGCGTCCTTCTCGGCCTCGCGCGCCTCCGACGGCGCCGTCTCCTGCAGCAGGCGGTCCTGCGACGCGCGCAGCTCGTCCACCTTCCTGCGCAGCTCGGCCGCGTCGCGCGCGGCCTTCGTGCGGGACTCCTCGCGCGCGCGGCGGATGGCCTCGGTGAGGTCGGCCTCCTTCTTCGCGAGCTGGTCCGCCTCCTCGTACGCCTTGCGCGTCGCCTCGATGCGCTCCTCGAGCTGCTTCGTGCTGTGCTCGCGCGTGCGGTCCTCGAGGATCGAGAGCAGCGTGCGCAGGCCGTCGAGCACCTCGGTGCTCCGCTCGCCGGCCGTGCTCGAGAGGACCTCGGGCGAGCGCAGGGCGGTCACGACCTCGGCCATCTTTCCCGTCAGGTTCGCCTTCGAGTCGTTCAGGTGCCCGACCGCCGCGCGGAGCAGCGTCGCCTCGCGCGCGTACTTCATGCGCTCGAGCTCGTCCGCGAGGCCCTCCATCCGCTTCTTCAAGTCCTGCACCTTCGACTGGATCTCCTGCTGCTGCGCGGCGAGGCGCGCCGCCTTCGTCCCGACGTCGGGCCGGACCGGCTCGTCCGCGCGCGCGGGCAGCGCGAGCGCGCATCCGAGCGCGAGGAGCACGGCGAGGGTGCGGCCGCGCGGCGCGGCGCGGCCGGCGGGGGCGGGCGGGAGGAGCCCGACGTGCGTGCGCGTTCGCCTGGGTCGGGTGCTCATCGGCCTTCCGGGAGTCCTCATTTTGACGAGTCCTTCTTGAGCGACTTGATCTGACCGTCGAGGGCTTCTTGCTCCTCGATCAGACGTCGCAGGAACAGGGTGAGTTCGGCGAAGTTCTGCCACTCGGCCATGGCGGAGAGGGCCGACTCGATGCCGGCGAGCAGGCGGTCGGCGGCGGCCACGTAGGCGCGGACCTCGGTGGCGGCGCCGGTGCGGGCCGCCTCGGCCGCGGCGGCCTGGGCCGCGGGGGCCAAGCCGTCGGCCACCTCGACGCCCGTGTCGAGCACGGCGATCAGCTTGTCGAGCGCGCCCGTGTCGAAGAGGCGGCGCTCGCGCCGCGCGGCGCCGACCTCGCGGTAGAGCGACCAGGGATACACGTCGGCATCCGCGTCGAGGCTCTCGCCGACGGCTCCCTCGCCCTCGCCGCGCGGAGTCTCCGTCGGCGCGGCCGCGGCGCGGGAGAAGGCGGCCCGGTGGCGACGGTCGAAGAGGCCCAGCACGTGCTCGGTCGGCACCTGGGCGCCCATCCGCGCGTACACGAACGCGTTGAAGAGCGAGGCGAGCGTGCGGACCGCGCGGTCCGCGTCGCCGCCCGCCTTGCCCTGGCGGAATTGGACGTCGCGCAGGCTCTGGCGCTCGGCGTCGCCCGCGGCCTCCGTGTCCGCGGAGCCGAGACCCGCCGCGAGGTCCCGCACCGCCTTCACGTCGTCGCGGACGCCGACGAGCTCGCTCTTGATCGCCGCGCGACGCCCGGCGAACGCGCGCTCGAGCTCGTCGGGGTGGATGACGTCGACGGAGGCCCAGGGGCCGGCGCCCTCCTGGCCCTTCGTGTCCGTGGCGACGAGGCGCACCTGGACCCGCGCCGGCGCCGCGGCGGGCTTCCCGTCCTTGTCCTTCAGGCTCGAGAGCTCGAGGGGGACGTAGGTGAGGATCGAGGTCGAGCCGTAGGGGCGGTCGTTCGCGCCCGCGGCGCCCTCGGGAGTCCGTGCCTCTAGCGGCACGGAGACCGTCTCGCCCCCGAGCACCTGCGCCTCGAGGCGCAGCGACGCGACGCCGTGGTCGTCGACGGTCTGCGCGAACAGCGGGACGCGGCCCTTCGGCGTGGCCTCCACCGGCGCGCGCGGCCAGACCCACTCCGGCTTGGCCGGGGTGTCGGGCTCGACGGTGATCTCGTACGTGTCGAGCCCCGCGTCGTTCTCGCGGCCGTCCTCGGTGACGAGCCTCAGGCGGTAGCGCTGGCTCTTCGTCGCCTCGAAGGCGAAGCCGTAGGTCGCGCCCGTGCGCGTCAGCGCGGCCGGGGCCTCCGCGACGACGGCCTCGGCCCGGGCGAGCGGGACGTCCGACTCGAAGCTCACGGCGATCTTCGTGCCCTCGGGCACCGTCACGGCGCCGCCGTCGAAGCGGCGCACGGGGAGCCCGAGGTAGGGGGGGAACGTCAGCTCGGTCCGCAGAGCCGTCACCTTGGGGGGGATCCGCACCACCACCGTGTAGAGCGGCACGTCGTCGCGATCGTCGCCGCCGCGCACGAAGAAGCGGAAGTCGCCGCGCACGTCGCGGAACTCGTGCTCGAACAGGCCCTCCTGCTCCTGGACGGCCCGCATCCGGTGGCCGAGGGGGCGACCCCCGCCCGAGAGCGGCTGGTCGAGGATCTCGACCTCGGCCGGGACCTTGCCCTCTGCCCGTGCCTTTATCGTCAAGGCCTGACCCAGGGCCGCGACGAACGGCTGCGCGGGATCGGCGATCCGCTCGCTGCCGCCCTCGCCCCGCACGACGGCGACGAGCGTCGTCTGCTGGGGCCACCGGACCTCCTCGAGGAGCAGCGAGCGCCGCGCCCAGAGCGAGGCCGTCGCGGGCATGGCGAGGAGCAGCAACGCGAGGACCGCGGCCGCCGCCCCGCCGAGGCCCACGCGCCCGAGCGCGCGGCGCGCCGAGGCGACGTTCGCGAAGGAGAGCTCCCGCGCCTCGGCCTCGG
>JAYTCP010000107.1:0-9114 GCA_043736435.1 Planctomycetia bacterium
GGCCGCTCGATCCGCCCGTCCCCGAGGACCGCCACGGCCGCGCCGCCGACCGGGTGACCGGCGCGGTCCTTGACGATGCCCGTCACCCGGCCGCCCCGCGCGAGCCGGACGTCGCCGAGGTCGCCGCGTTGCCCCGCGCGCGGCGCGACGGGGATCTCCTTGCGCAGCCCCGGCGCGAGCAGCACGAGGCTGCCCGCGCTGACGAGCGGGAGCCCGTCGAAGCGCACGGCGCCGTCGGCGGTGGCGACACAGCGCTCGAGGGCCGCCTCGAAGCGATCGTTCAAGAGCACGACCCGCGCCCAGGAGAGGGGCCGGTCGGTGACCCCGTCGAGCAGACGGGCCGAGAGTCCAGCCGCCGCCGGCAGGACGGCGCGCATCGGCTCGCCCCCGACCGTGGCCATCTCCGAGGCCCACGGCGCGAGCGGCGAGGGATCGGCTTCGCCGGGATCCGCGCCGTCGAGCCATCCGAAGACCACCTCGACCCGCTCGCCGCGCGGGAGCCCCTCCACCGTGAACGCGCCGCCTTGGCCCGTGACGGCGCGCCGCCCCTCGACGGCCACGGTCAGGCCCGACAGCCCCCGCCCTGCGGCATCGAGCGCGACCCCGCGGAGTGGCGCGAGGCGCTCGGGCGGTAGCGACGCCGCGGCCGGCGAGGCGAGCGGAGCGGGGGCGCGCTCGGGCGCGAGGCGGAGGTCCCGTGCGCGCGGCTCGCCCGGCCGCACCACGTGGTCCTCGAAGACCACGTCGCCGCGCAGGCGGACGCGCACCAGGACGTCGGACGGCCAGCCGTCGATCTCGAACCCCGTGCGCGGGGGCGACTCGAAGCGCAGGGGCTCCCCCACGACCGCCTCGGCGCCGAAGGCCTCGCGCGCGGGCGACAGCACCGCGGGCTCCACCTCGACGGCGACGCGATCGCCGGGCCCGAGGGCACCGCGCTCGACGGTCCCCCAAAGACGCGCGCCGCCCCTCGATAGGACGATGCGCACGGACGAGGCCGCCGGGAACGAGCCCGGATCCGGGAGCGGCGGCTCGACGCGCTGGGTCGCGAACCCGGCGGCGACGACCTCGATCACGAGGGCCTCCGAGGCGCGCGCCGTCACGGCGAACGCGCCGTCCCGACCGGTGCGCACCTCGGGCGCGGCCACGCCCTCGGGCGCGAGCACGCTCACCCGCGCGCCCTCGACGGGCGCGCCCGCCGGATCGAGGACGGTGCCGGAGAGGCGGAAGCCGGGCTCGAGGACCCCGCGCGCGGAGGCGTCGCGCCCCGCGCGCACGACGAGCGTCGGGCCGTCCCGTTCCGTGCCGCCGACGTGGATCCGCAGCACGCCCAGCGGGGCGTCGTCGACGACGAAGCGTCCGTCGGCGCCCGTCCGGCGCACGGGACGGCTGGCGGGAGGTCCGTACTCGACGGGCACGTTCGCGGCCGGGCGTCCGTCGGGCTCGACGACGAGGACGTCGATCGGGCGCGCGGCCGGGCGCAGGACGAGCTCGACGGTCCCGCCGGCCCCCGCAAGTCCGAGCTCGCTCCACGCATGGCCCGGCGCTCCGAGGAAGACCGCCCGTGCGCGCCGCCGCACGAGGGTCGATCCATGGAGGTCGCCTCCCACGATGCGCCATGTGGACGGCGCCGGCGCCGGACCGCCCCCCTCGACGCGCACCACGAGTCGCTCTCCCGCCACCGATCCGCGTCCCTTCGAAGCCTGGGACGACCCCGCCGCGCGCCCCGCGCCCGGGCCGGTCTCCGACGCCGGCCGCGACGCGCGCGATCGCTCCGACCGACCGAAGAGCGCCGGCCCCGCGAGGACCGCGCCCCCGACCACGAGGGCCGCGAACGCCGAGAGGACGACGATCTCGCCCTTCCTCACGGCAGCGCCCCGAGTCGGATGCGGCCGTTGACGAGGTCGACGCGGGACTCGACGAGGGGGGGAAGCCGCAGGGCGGGCGCCAGGCGCGCCTCGAGCTCGACGAGGGCCTTCGCCGCGTGGCTCGTGCGGAGCTCCTCGACGAGCGGCGGCGCGGGCCGCGTCACGTACCAGCCGAGGACCGCGTACGCGACCAGCCCGAGCACCACGATCCCCTTCGCCGCCCCCACGAGCGCGCCCACCCACGGGTCGAGCCTCGCCGGGAGGCGGATTCGTCCCACGGGGCCACGAAGCAGATGGAGGACCACACCTCCCAGGACGACGGCGGCGGCGAACACCGTCCCCCACGCCGCGCACGCGCGACCGTCCGGGGACGCGGTCCACACCTTTGCCACCGTCGGCTCGAGCCGGCCCGAGAAGGCGCCCGCCGCCACGAACGCGAGCACGAGCACCGCGAAACCCAGGAGCTGGCGCATCGCACCGTGGAACGCGCCCCATGCGAGGAAGAGCCCCAGGAGCACGACGCCCGCCACGTCCACGCCGAGACCTGCAGCGAGGGGAGCCACGATCAGGGGAACGCCCGCAGGCCGGGAGGCCGCGGTGCGTCCGGCATGCCGTCGCCCGCTCGCGGCGCCCGCATGCCGGCGAGCTCGGCCGCGGCCGGCGCGCCGACCTGGGCCTCGAGCGCCGCCACCTTCGCCTCGAGGGCCCGGACGCGCTCGAGCAGGTGGGGATCGGGGACCGAGCCGACGGGGGGAACGGTCGTCTTCGAGGAGGCAGGGGGCGGCGGGGGCACACCCACCTCCACCATCGCCGCGTACGCCTTCAGCCGCTCCTCGCCGAGCGGACGGTCGCCTCGGGCCTTGCGGACCTTCGCCTCGGCCCGGGCCGCCCCGAGCTTCCAGACGACGGCCAGGAGCGCGATGGCGCCGGCGACGTACAGCAGGATCGCGACGACGTCGTCCGGCATGTGCGCATTCTAGACCGCGCCCTGCGGGGGGGAGGGTGCGGAGCGACCCCCGCGGGCCCACCGGCGCGCGGGCCTACTTCGGCGCCGGCCCCTTCACGGGGACCAGCGTCGCCGAGATCGCGCGCAGCCTCTTCAGGCCCGCCTCGTCCGGGCGTGTCCGGTCGACCCATCGCTGGAGCAGCGTGACGGTGCGGCGGGCGGCCTCGTGGACGCGCTGCACCCGGACGAACCCCTTCGCGTCGAGCGGGTCCGGCTCGCCCTCGAACCAGGCGGGCGGCAGCCCCGACGCCCACTCGACGACCGCCTCGTGGAACGCGGCCTTGTCCGAGGGGCCGAGCTTGAGGACCTGGGTCATGGAGGTCTCGAACAGGGCGTTCAGGTCTTCGCGGCCCTGGAACGGGAGCGCCTGCGCGTGCGGCAGCCACATCAGGCCCGCGCTGAAGATGTCCACCTGGAGACGGTCCTTGGCGTACGGCTGCGTCAGCGCCCCCCGCTGCTCGACGGAGAGCAGGCCGAACGCCTCGACGAAGAAGCGCTCGCGCAGCTCGGACTCGTCCACGAGTCGTGCGAGCACCCACGCGTCGGGATCGGTCGCGGACGCGAGCCGGCCGAGCTCGGCCGTGTAGCGAGCGGCGAGCTCGCCGAGCGCAGCGAGCTGCGCCTCCGCGAGCGGGAGGCGGGCCGCCTCGAGCGTCGCCGCGATCGCGTTCACCATGAAGGCCGGGTGCGTGAAGGCCGTGTTGGGCTCGAGCTTGAGCCTCGCGCCCGCGGCGAGCGCCGCGGTGACGAGGGGCCCGTTGTGGACCTGGATCTGCCCGGCCGCCTCGCCGTCGATCGTGCCGTCCTCCGCGTACTTCTGCGCGAACCGGGCGATCAGCGGCGTCATCGCGCTCATGTTCGTGCCGATGGCCCCCCAGTCCACCGACTTCAGGAGCTCCTCGGCGCCTGCCACCGCGATGCGGGGCGCGCGGGCTTTCGCGGCCGCGTCCAGCTTCGCGGCCTCCGCGGCGGCGATCGCCGCCTCGAGGGCCGCGGGGTCCCCCGCCGCGGTCCCGCCGTCCATCGGCGCGCCGGCGCCCCCCTTCGGCCCCGCGGCCACGGCGACGGGCGCGGGCGCGAGGCGTGCCTCGTCGCGCGCCTTCTGGAGGCTCGCGACGCGCTCCTCGAGCTCCTTCACCCGCGCCTCCGCGCGGGCCACGCGGTCGCTCTCGCCGGCGACGGGCGCGGGCGCGAGGACGGTCCGGTCGAGGACGGCGACGCCGGCGGCGGCGAGCACGGCGAGGGCGGTGGCGGCGGCAACTTTCATGGAACCTCCGACGACGAGGGCGCCGGCCCCCGCGCTCGCGTCGCGGGCCCGGTCCGCGAGGAACCAGGGGATCGCGTCGAGCAGACGGGCGACCTCGACGGCAGGAGCCACGGGAGCACCGGAGCGCAGAGCCGCCAGCGAGAGCGGGTCCGTCGGAAGCGTGCGGGGGGTGACGAGCGGGGCCACGCCTCCATGGTGCATCCTCCCCCGACGCCATCCCCGTTCCGTCAGACGGTGATCAGGACGACACCGGCGGAGAACGTGGTGAGGAGGCCGGCGAAGAGGACGAAGGCGAGGAGCACGAACGACCGCCCCAGGCGGCACTTCAGGATCGCGGCCGCGCAGCCCGTCCAGGAGAGGAGCGCGATGGGGATCCAGAACGCGGCGAGATCCGCGCGCAGCAGCGGGTCGGCCCAGAGCACGGTCAGCGAGAGGAGCACGCCGAGCAGCAGGGCGAGGGCGGTCCCTTTCGCGAGGGTGAGGCCCTTGATGTCGGCCATCTTCGCCCCGAGGCCGACGAGGCAGCACAGGAGCAGGACGCCCAGCGCCGCGATGAACGCGCGCGGCAGCGGCGCGGCAGGGAACGCGAGCAGCGCGCGTCGCCCCATGCGCTGGAAGACGGATTCCTGACGCGCGAGGGGCTCTTCGTCGGGGAGCCGCGGCGGCTCGGTGATGCGGGGGAGCCCGGCCACGAGCGGCACGGGGCCGTGGGAGGCGGCCTCGTCCGGCTCGGCGACGAAGGGCTTGCGCCCGTCTCCGGAGGTCGAGGCCGGCGCGGGGGTCTTCCTCTCGTCCGCGGTCATGAAGCGCTGGACGATGCGGTCCTTCTCGATCGTGACGCGGTTTTCGCGACCGATCCCCGCGAGCCGAAGCTGGATCGTCGTGACGTCCTCGCGGACCACGGAGCCGCGGAGGACGGTCCCGTTGTCGAGGACCACGGCCTCCTCGGCGTGGACGGGCACGGCCAGGAAGAGGCCGAGCAGCGCCACGGCGAGCCAGAGGGCGGCCCGGGCAGCGCGGAGGAGGGGGGCGAAGGCGCGAGGCATCGCATTCCCATCGACCACCGGGGGCCTCGGCTTGAGCGTCCCCTCCACCCGGCCGCGCCCGCCGGGGGGCCCGGCCCGGGGCCCCTCGTGGGGAGAAGAGCGACGTGTCAGGCGGGCGCGGGCGCCGAGGGAGCGCGCTCCTCGGAGACCACCCCCTGCTCGATCCGCAGGCGCCGGCTCGCCCGGGCCGCGACGGCGGGGTCGTGCGTGATGAGGATCACGGTGACGCCCCGGTCCCGCAGCCCCTCGATGAGCCCGAGGACGGTGTTGCCGTTCGCCGCGTCCAGGTTGCCCGTGGGCTCGTCGGCGAGCAGGAGGCGCGGCGCCTTCACGAGGGCTCGCGCGAGCGCCACGCGCTGCTGCTCGCCGCCGGAGAGCTCGCCGGGAAGGTGATCCGCGCGCTCGGAGAGGCCGACCTCCTCGAGCGCGGCCAGCGCGCGGCGGCGGCGCTCCGCGGGCGGGACGCCCGCGTAGAGCAGGGGGAGCTCCACGTTGCGTCGGGCGGACTCGTCCCGGAGCAGGTGGAAGCGCTGGAAGACGAACCCGATGAGCCTGTTGCGGACCTCGGCGAGCTCGGCGTCGGAGAAGCGGGCGACGTCGCGGCCCTCGAGGTGGTAGGCGCCCGCGCTCGGCCGGTCGAGGCACCCGAGCACGTGGAGCAGGGTGGACTTGCCCGACCCGGACGGGCCCGTCACGGCGAGGAGCTCGCCCGGGGCCACGCGGAGGTCGAGCGGCCGGAGCGCGTGGACCGCGAGGCGGCCCTCGCCGTAGGTGCGGGAGATGCCGTCGAGGCGGACGAGGGGCTCGGTCACGTGACCCTCCGGGTGAGGACGCGCGCGGGGTCGAGGGCCGCCGCCCGACGCGCGGGGACGACGGACGCGAGGAGGCCGAGCGCCGCGGAGACGACCATGGCGATCCCCGCGTAGCGCGCGTCGAAGCGGAAGGGGAAGTCCACGATGCGACGCAGGAGCAGGGCCCCGAGGTGGCCGAGCGGCAGCCCGAGCACGCCGCCCACGAGCGAGACGAGGACCCCCTCCGCCGTGACCTGGGCGGCGATGTGGGTCTTGCGCGCCCCCTCGCAGCGGCGGATCGCGATCTCGTCGTAGCGCTCCCGGATCGAGATCAGGTTCAGCGTCGAGATCATCACGCAGGCGACGAGCACGATCAGGATCCAGACGATGTTGCCGAGAAACGCGGCGCCCTGCGTCGTCCCGCCCAGCGCGTCCATCCAGTCCCGGCGGACGAACACGGTGATCGGGCTGGCCGTCGCCGCGATCGCGTCGAGCGACGCCGAGGGCCAGAGCAGGCGGAGCCGCTCGGCGGCGACCTCGAGCGTGCGCTCGTCGGGGAGCACGACGTTGACGAGGGTGAGGTCGTCGGTCGGCAGCGCGTCCGCGGGGACGTACACGTTGCGGAACGACAGCAGGGCCCCCACCAGCGTGCGGCTCGACCGGCCCTCGTCGAAGGCCTCGAACAGCCGACGGTAGGTCATGGGGTCCTCGAGGACCCCGACGACGGTCGTGACGCGCTCGGAGCGACCGGTCAGGGTGACGCGCCGCCCGAGGACCTGCCTTGCGTCGAACGACGCCGTGCCGAAGGTGCCGGAGTCCGCGGCGCGGGCGCTGTCGGGGAAGAGGCTCGCGGCCGCGCTCTGGTCGAGCACGCAGGCGTCGAACCCGTGGTCGGAGGCGGTGAGCCACCGACCCGCGAGGAGCTTCACGCGCAGGGTGACCGCGTACTCCGGCGTCACCGCGACGATCGGGACGCGCGCGATCGTCGCGGCCCCCGTCGCGCTCACCATCTCCTGCCTCAGGGGCACCACCGCCGCGTCGAGCCCGGCGACGGCTCCGCGGATGCGCGCGAGCTCGGCCGCGCCGAACGGGGCGCGCTGCGCCCCCGGCCGGATCAGCGGTGAGCGGCCCACGTCGATCGTGGTGCGGCCGTACCGGGCGATGTCGGCGCGGACGTCCTCGTCGAGGCCGTAGTTGAGGGAGATCACGTTCACCGTGACCGCGATGGCCACCGCGCAGGTGATCGCCGTGATGGCGCTGCGGAGCGGCCGCCGCACGACGTAGACCAGGCCCTCCCACAGGCTGGCGGCGAGGACGTTACTCATCGGCGAGCCCCTGCACGGGATCGTTCGCCGCGGCGCGCATCGCGGGGAGCACGCACGCGAGGACCCCCGCGACCAGCGCGACCGCGAGGGCGATCAGGGCCTCGGACCAGGGGAACGCCCACGTGAGGCCCACCGCCGGCTCGAGCGCGACGCGGAGCTCCGCGAGCCCGCACCCGACGGCCCACCCGATCAGGGTGCCGAAGACGGCCAGGATGCCGCCCTCCGCGAGGAATTGCGTCGCGACGTCGGCCTTCGTCGCCCCCTCGGTGCGGTGGAGCGCCACCTCGGGCGCGCGGCGCAGGGCGGCGAGGAGGCCCACATTGGCCATCACCACCGCCCCCATCACGAGGCAGGCGAGGAAGAGGGCCAGGTTCACCGTGCGGAACCGGTCGAGCTCGTTCGCGAGGAGCAGGGGGAAGGCGATCGGGTGGAAGAGGACGCACGCCTTTCCGCGGTCGAGCAGCGCGCGCTCCGCGGCCTTCTTCGCCGCGCGCACGAGCGTGGAGGGGACCCGGACATAGATCCAGTCCACCGCCCCGTCCGCGGGGGCGGCGTAGGCGCAGCGGTCCGTGCGCTTCCATCCGTCGTCGCCCAGGGGGACGCCCATGGAGAGCAGGAACTTCCCCGTGACGCCCCGGAAGACGCGGTGTCCGGTGTCGAACCCCATGTCGTTCGAGCGTCGCTGAGGCGGCGGACGGGGCGCGGCCGCGCCCACCACCACCGCCGTGCGGCCGTCGGGCAGCAGGAGCGACGCGCCGAGCGCCCCGGCGCTCCCACGATCCCTGGAGAGCTCCTCCGCGAGGATCCCCTCGACGACGGCCTCGGGCACGGCGGCCTTCGGGTCGACGGGACGCCCGGCGGAGAGCGTGAGCCCGCGCGCGACGGGCGCGTCGGGCGGGCCGAGGATCCAGTCGACGCCGCGGTCGCCCGACGCGGTCGCCGCCTTCGCGAGCCGCACGGACACGCCCGCCACCGCGATCGCCGGGATGCCGTCCCTCTCGAGTGCGACGCGGATCGCCTCCACGTCGGCGGCGTCGAGACCCGTCGCGTCCACGGCGGTGGGATCGGCCGCGATCGTCACGCGGTCGGCGCCGATCTCGGCGCCGCGCTCGAGCGCCGCGAGACGCGACCCCTCCATGACGGCCGTCGGGAAGAGCGACACCGCGACGCCCCAGATCGTCCCCTGGAGCAGGAGCAGCGAGCGCATGGGCCGGTGGCGCAGCCGCCGCAGCGCGAGGGTGACGTTGTCGACGAGTCGCACCCGACTACCCTACCCGGGGCCCTCGCGACGGCCGCGGGAGGAGCCAGAGTCCGAGCGCGAGAACCGACCCCAGGAGCGCGAGGAGCCCGCGGACGGACCGGGCGCGGGTCGGACGCGCGGTCGGTCCCTCGTCGAGCCAGGCGGGATCGAACGCCGCGCGCTCGCGGCCGAGGCTCGTGACCTCGAGGTCGAGGGGCGCGTCGGCCGACACGCGCCATCCGGAGGGCGTCGCGCGACCTCTGCGCGAGATCACCAGGTCCTCGAGGAGGACGGGCCAGAGCGGGTGGTCCACGGGCGCGGGCGTGCCGGCGAGCGGATCGGGCGCGAACCAGACGCCCGTGCCGCGCGGCGTCGCGACGCGGCGCACGAGGGGCGCGGGGCTCGGGGGCGCCGTCGCGTACACGAGGTCGCAGCCGGCGGGATCGACGTCGACGGTGGCCGGGGTCTCCACCGGGAGCAGGGGGGCGCCGGGGGCGAGCCGCGTGCCCTGCGCGCCGTCACGGATCGGCGAGAGGAAGAGGGTGAGCTCGGCATCGGCGCGCGTCACGCCGAG
>JAYTCP010000108.1:0-3838 GCA_043736435.1 Planctomycetia bacterium
CCTCGCCTCGCACGACGCGCGTGGAGGCCGGCCCCGGCGCCCCCCGCGCCCGCTCCACCCCGAGCACCGCGGCGATCGTGGGTAGCCGTGGACGATCACGGCGTGGCCCACGACCAGCAGCCCCTCAACTCCCGCTCCGTTCAACGCGCACGACATGTCGCTGCAGTGGGCATTCCGGTGCGGCAGGATCATGGAACCCCCAGACTTCCATCACGAGGGGCCAGGCGAGGCGGAGCTTGTCGGCGATCGAGAGCTCCCCTCCCGGAGGTTCGGAGACGTCGTCCGGCCAGGGCGCCCCGGCCCTCACGTCGAGCTTCATGACGACCCAGGGGCTGCGGTCCATCCGCCCCATGAGATCCGGTCTCGGCGTGGGAATCGGGGGGCGTTCGGCCCTGCCCCCGCCGCCCCCACGATCTCCTCCGACGTCCGCACGCCGTGCCGCCCCCCTACCGCGGCGGCGACAGCCGGACCTGGCCGCGCACGCCCGGGATATCGAGCGACAGCTCCTTCACGGGACCCTCGCGGCCGTTCTCGATCAGGCGCACGCGGTAGCGGCCCGGAGGCAGGAACAGCACGAGGTCGGGGCGCCCCACGTTGCGCGCGCAGAAGCCCTGCCCCAGCACCTCGGCGTCGCCCTCGAGGCGCTTCGCCTCGACGTCGTAGCGACGACCGGCGGGCGCGCCGCCCTCGAGCGAGACGGAGAGCGTCGCGAGGCGCTCGGCGACGAGCAGGACGTCGGCCGGCTCCACCGGGCCCACCTCGAACGGGACGACGGAGGTGGCCACCAGCTCGCCCTGTCGCGCGGAGACGCGGTAGCGACCGGGCGGGAGGTGGAGCCCGCGCACGACCTCGGGGGCGGTGCCGGGCAGCGCATCGGAGCGCAGGAGGCCGTACGAGGACGCGCCCTCCGGGCGTACCTGGACGACGGGCGCGCCCGCGGCGGCATCGAAGCCGCGGATGCGGAGCCGGACGCGGCCGGCGGCGCCGTCGGGGAGCGCGAGGACCGCGGCCTCGGCGACGCCGGCCCCCGCTTCGAGGACGTCGACGTCCACCCCGGCCCCCAGCACGCGCAGGGCCTCGGGCTCGGAGGGGACCTGCGCGAATCGCGCGGCGCCGTCCCCTTCGAGGGGCGCGGTCTCGATGGACTCGAGCGTGCCGAGCGTCGAGACGAGGCGGACCGGCTCCCCCACGGCCGCCTTCATGCCGGGCGCGGCCACAAAGCGCACGGTGAAGGGATTCGAGGGCGTGGGCTCGAGATGGTGGAGGATCGGCGCGCCGTCCTTCGGAGGCCGGGTCGGCACCGGCGTCGCGTGCGTACCCCGCGCGAGGACGGCGTGCACGCGAAGCGGCGCGCCGAGGGCGACGTCGGGCATCCGCAGGCCCACCCGGCCGTCCTCGCCGGGGCCGAGCCTCTCGGCGGCGACCACGTGCACGTGCGGATCGGCGGGCGTCACCATCAGCACCGCGACCTGGGTGATCTCGCCGCGATCGGGGGGCTGGAGGTAGACCGTGCGCGGGCGACCCACGCCGAGCGTGATCGTGGGCATGCCGGGCGTCATGTCCATCGTGTGGCCGCCGATCGGCCGGAAGCCCTCGGGGGTGCCGAGGGTCCAGCTGCCCGCAGGGCCCTGCGCCTCGTAGACGGGACCGCGCTCGCCCTTCGCCACGGGCCGGAGGGCCGCCACGGCGCCGCGCGCCTCGGTGAGCGTGAACCCCCGCTCCGGGATCGGTCCCTCGACCGATGGGAGCACCAGCTCGACCCGGAGCGCGCCCGTCGCGGGCACGGGCGCCTCGCGCCCGCACCCCGCCGCGACGCCGAGCACGGCCACGGCCACGGCCCGCCGCCACGCACCGCAGCCTCGCAGCATGCTCATCGCGCGCCCTCCGCCCAGGCGAGGGCCTCGCGGCGCCAGCCTTCGAGACGGTCGCGATCGTCGCCGGGCTCGACCAACGCGTGCTCGAACGAGGCGGCGGCGCATCGCGCGAGGGCGTCGAGGGGGAGGCCGGCCTCGCGGTGGAGCGCGTCGTACTCGTGGAGCAGGTCGATCCCGAACAGGTCGGGATCGTCGCTCGACACCACCACGGGGATGCCCGCCGCGAGGAAGCGCACGATGGGGTGCTCCCGCACGGAGGGCACCACGTTCAGCCGCACGTTGCTCGTGGGGCACACCTCGAGGGGCACGCTCTCGCGGGCCAGCCGGACGAGCAACGCCGGGTCCTCCACGCTGCGCGTCCCGTGCCCGATCCGGACGGCACCGTACAGGTCGAGCGCGCCTGAGACGCTCTCGGCCCCCGCACCCTCGCCCGCGTGCGCGACGCAGGCGATGCCGGCCCGCCGCGCCCGCGCGAAGACGGGCGCGAACCGCGGGTGGGCCGCGACCGCGCGCTCGTCGCCCGAGATGTCGAGCGCAACGGTGCCGCGGGCGCGCGTGGCGAGCGCCACGCCGGTGGCCTCCTCCGCCACCTCGACCGGCAGGCTCCGCGGGAAGTCCACGATCCAGCGCGCGACGATCCCGTGGGCGCGGTCGGCGGCGCGCCGCCCCGCCTCGAGGCCCGCCCACATGCCGTCCACCGTGGCCCCGCGGCTCGTATGGCTCGTGGGGCTCACGCGCAGCTCGGCGTACCTCACGCCCTGGGCCGCCGCGTCCTCGAGGATCTCGAACGTCACGCGCTCGAACTCCTCGGGGGTCGTCACGAGGGAGAAGAGCCCGATGAAGAACTGCACGAACGTCGACAGGCTCTCGAAGCGGTAGCCCTCGGCGGCGCCGCGCTCGGCCTCGGCGAGGATGGGCGCGTTCTTCCTCCGGGCGAGGTCCACCACGGTGGCCGGGCGCAGGGCCCCCAGCGCGTGGAGGTGGAGCTCCGCCTTCGGCAGGGTGCGGAGGCGCTCGCGCAGCGGGGTCGAGGGGATCATGCGGCGCCCCAGTATCGCCGGAGCGCGGCGCCCGTGTGGCTGCGCTTCCAGGCCTTCGCGACGGCCGCCGGCGGGCCCGCGACCACCACGCGGCCCCCCTCGTCGCCGGCCTCGGGACCCAGGTCGATCACGTGGTCCGCGGAGGCGATCACGCCGAGGTTGTGCTCGATGACCACCACCGTGTCGCCGCGGTCCACCAGGCGCCGCAGCACCCCGACGAGCCGGTCCACGTCCTCGCCGTGCAGGCCCGTCGTGGGCTCGTCGAGCACGTACAGCGTCTTTCCCTCGCGCCCGCCCTTGCCGAGCTCGGTCACGAGCTTCAGACGCTGGGCCTCGCCGCCCGAGAGCGTGGTGGCCGGCTGACCCAGGGCGAGGTAGCCGAGTCCCACCTCCGCCATCAGGGTGAGGAACGGCGCCACCGTGGGGAACGCGGAGAAGCGCTGCGCCGCCTCGGTGAAGGTCAGCCCGAGCACCTGCGAGGGCGAGAGGCCCTGCCAGCGCACCTCCTCGGTCTCCTTCGTGAAGCGGCGGCCGCCGCACGTGTCGCACGGGACGTGGACGTCGGGCAGGAACGCCATCTCGACGGTCACGCGCCCCTGGCCCTCGCAGACCTCGCAGCGGCCCCCCTTCACGTTGAACGAGAAGCGCCCCGGCTTCCAGCCCCGGGCGCGGGCCTCCTTGGTCTTCGAGAAGGCGCCGCGGAGGTCGTCCCAGATGCCCAGGTACGTCGCGGGCACCGAGCGGGGCGTCTTGCCCACGGGGGTCTGGTCCACCTCGAGCACCCGCTCGATGCCCTTCGCGCCCAGGATCGCCCGCACGGCCCCTGGATCGGCGCCCGCGAGCCCCAGCTCCTTGCGCAATCCCTCGTAGAGCACGTCGCGCACGAGCGTCGACTTCCCCGAGCCCGACACGCCCGTCACGACG
>JAYTCP010000109.1:0-5056 GCA_043736435.1 Planctomycetia bacterium
GTGATGATGCAGCCCGACCTCGGGACCGCCCTCCTCTTCGTGCCGATCCTCTTCACGCAGCTCTACGCCGCCGGCGCGCGCATGCGGCACCTCGCCCTCGTCGCCGGCGGCGCGCTCGCCCTCGGCGCCCTCCTCTTCTTCATCCCCGGGGTGCTGAAGGACTACCAGAAGGATCGCATCCTCGCGTTCCTCGTGGAGCACGGGAACTCCGGGCAGGCCGCGCAGCTGCGGAAGTCCCAGAGCCACCAGCTCCACATGGGCAAGACCGCGGTGGGCCTCGGCGGCCTCACGGGCGCCTCCGACGACGAGGGCGGCGCCGCCGAGGCCGTCCGCTTCCTGCCCGAACGCCACACGGACTTCATCTTCCCCGTGTTCGCGGCCCGCTTCGGCTTCGTGGGCGTCACGCTGCTGTTCCTCGCGTTCCTCCTCTTCCTCGGCACGCTCCTCGGCGCCGCCGCGAGGCTCAGGGACCCGAGCGCCCGCATGCTGGCCGTGGGCGTCTTCGCGCTCTTCGCCGCGCAGATCGTCGTGAACTCCGCCATGACCGTCGGCCTGCTTCCCGTCGTCGGCGTCACGCTCCCCTTCTTCTCGAGCGGCGGCAGCAGCCTGCTCACCTCGTTCCTGGGTCTCGGGCTCCTCATGAGCGCGGGGGTCGATCCGCCCCTCGACTTCGGCAAGGACGCCTTCGAGGACTGACTGACGGAGCGGTCGATCCCACCGCGGCACCCGGGCCGGAGGGCCGTCGAGCCCCGTCGTGGGAGGTGGGGGGCGCGGGGGGAGGGGCCCGCCAGAGGCTCCGCACGCGCGCCGGGGGGGCGGGATAGAATGCGCGCGTCCGCCCGGAGTCGAGATGAAGCCCACCACCGCCCTCTGGATCCTCGCCCCGCTGGCCTCGGCGTGCCTCGTCCTCGTCGGGACCGGCACCATCGAGCGCGCCGCCCAGGCGGGGGCCGCCGCCGGCGTGGTCTGGGACGACCAGGAGGCGAGCTTCGTCCGCGACATCGTCGCGCGCACGTACGTCGACGAGCTCACCGAGAAGCAGTCGCGCGACGCCTTCCACGCCGCGCTGGACGGCTACGTGAAGAGCCTTCCCGACCCGTACAACGCCTTCATCGCGCCCGACGAGTATCGGCGCTGGAAGGACAACGCCGCCGGCCACTACGCCGGGATCGGCGTGAAGGTGGACGCGCGCCCGAAGGAGGGCCTCTCCCTCGCGGGCGTCTTCCCCGGCGGCCCCGCGGACCTGGCGGGACTGAAGGTGGGCGACGTCGTGACCCACGTGGAGGGGCGCAGCCTCGCCGAGACCGAGCTCTCCCGGGACGCGAACGTGCGGATGCTCAAGGGCGCGGTGGGGACCGCCGTCACCGTCGCGGTGCTGACGCCGCCGCCCGCGGGCGCGCCCGAGGGCACCCAGCCGGCTCGCCGGCGCGTCACCCTCGTCCGCGACGAGATCCGGCCGCCGACGGTCTTCGCGCGCCGGCTCGGCCAGGACGGGCGTCCTTCGGCCGAGGGGCGCGTCGGCTACCTCCGCATCGTCGAGTTCGTCGCCTCCACGTCGGACGACTTCGGGCGCGCGCTCGACGGGATGGTCGCCGCCGGGGTGAAGGCCGTCGTCGTGGACGTGCGCAACAACGGGGGCGGGGTCCTGCCTTCCACGGTGGAGATCGCCGACCGGTTCATCCGGACCGGCGACATCGTCCAGATGCGGGGCCGCAGCCAGGGGTCGACCCGCGTCGAGCCGGCGAAGGAGGAGGGGACGATCCCCGAGGCCGTCGGGCTCGTGGTGCTCGTGAACGGCCGCTCCGCCAGCGCCAGCGAGGTCCTCGCCGGGTGCATCCAGGACCACCGACGGGGCGTGCTGCTCGGCACGCGGACGTACGGCAAGTTCCTCGTGCAGAACATCACCGAGATCCCGGGCAAGTCCGCCGCGGTGAAGCTCACGAGCGCGCGCTACCAGACGCCCTCCGGCCGCTGGTACGCGCGCGACCCGAAGCAGCCCGACGTCCCGGCCGGCCTGATCCCGGACCTCGTCGTAGAGCTCGACGCCGCCGAGACGGAGCGCCTCGCGAAGCAGCAGGAGAACGAGGAGGACGCGATCTGGGGCGCGCGCCTGCGGCACACCGACGTGCCCGCGGACTGGGTCGACCCCCAGCTGCGGAAGGCCCTCGAGGTGATCGAGGGCAACCTCTCGCTCCAGGAGATCCGCCGCGACGAGTCTCCCCCGCGCAACGGCTGAGCGGGACGCACGCCGGCCCTTCCATGCGCATCCTCGGCATCGACACGTCCTGCGACGACACCGCCGCGGGCGTCGCCGAGGGCGACCGCACGGTCCTCTCGAGCGTCGTCGCGACCCAGCACGACCTCCATGCCGCCTTCGGCGGCGTGGTGCCCGAGATCGCGAGCCGGGCGCACGCGGAGCGCGTGTCCGTCGTCGTGCGGCGCGCCCTCGCCGAGGCGGACACGCGCCTCGAGGACCTCGACGCGATCGCCGTGACGACGCGGCCGGGCCTCGTGGGCTCGCTCCTGGTCGGGGTGGCGTTCGCGAAGGCCCTGGCCTGGTCGCGGGGGATCCCGCTCGTCGACGTGCACCACATCGAGGCGCACGCGATCGCGGCGCGCGCCGACCACGCCGACCTCACCTACCCCTACGTCTGCCTCGTCGCCTCGGGGGGACACACCGCGCTCTACGCGTGCCGCGGCCCGCGGGACATCGAGCGGCTCGGCCAGACGCAGGACGACGCCGCGGGGGAGTGCTTCGACAAGGTGGCGGTGCTGCTCGGCCTGCCCCAGCCCGGCGGGCCGTCCGTGAGCCGCCTGGCCGCGGCGGGGAGGGCCGACGCCGTGGCCTTCCCACGGCACCGCTCCGGAGGCGAGGGGCTCGACTTCTCGTTCTCGGGCCTCAAGACGGCCGTCCTGTACTACCTGAAGGGGCCGGGTGGACGCCGGGACGCGCCGCACCGCGCCGACCTGCCCGTCGGCCTCGCCGACGTGGCCGCCTCGTTCGAGCGCGCCGCGGTGGAGTCCCTCGTGGCTCCCTCCCTGCGCGCCGCCGCGCGCGAGGGCGCCCGGGACCTCGTGGTGGGCGGCGGCGTCGCGGCGAACCTCGAGCTGCGTCGCCTCCTCGCCGCGCGCGCCCCCGCGGGGCTCACGGTGCGCTTCCCGAGGCCGGGCCTCTGCGCCGACAACGGCGCCATGATCGCCATGCGCGGCGCCGAGCTCTTCGCGGGCGGCCGCGTGGCCCCCCTCGATCTGGACGTCGATCCGTACGCCGGGGACTAGTTCTTCGTCCCGGAAGTCCTGCGGCGCTTCCCGAAAAGGACCGGCGCGAGGCGGATCTCGACGGGGCAGCGCAGCGCCTCCGCGAGGAGGTCGGACTTGCTCGAGGCGCCCCAGACGTCGAGCGAGAGGTCGCCCTTCCCGGTGACGAGGATCCGGACCGTGTCGCCGCGCGTGCGCACCTCGACGGACCGCACCTGCTGCGCGTGGCCGCGATCGAGCCCGTCGGCGACCCGGAGGATGCCGGCCATGACGCGGGCCCGGGGCTTCCACGCCGCCGCCAGCGCCCGCCACTCCTCGTGCTCCTCCTTGGGCGCCGCGCGGCGGTGGTAGCGCGCGAGCACGGCGAGCACCTCCACCTCCTCCGTGTCGAAGCCCTGGAGCTCGGCGTTCTTGACGAGATAGTAGGAGTGCTTGTGGTGGCGGCGGTACTCGACGTGCTGCCCGACGTCGTGGATCAGGGCCCCGAGCTCGAGGAGCTCGCGCTCGTGCGCCCCCAGGCGGTGGAGCCGCCGGGTCCCGTCGAAGATCGAGACCGCGAGTCGGGCAACGTGCTCGCCGTGCTCCGCCGTGTCGCCGTAACGGGCGGCCGCGTCCCGGACGCTGCGCGCGCGCACGTCGTGCGTGGAGCGGTGCGCCGGGGCCTCGGGGTGGGTGGCGAGGTAGTCGATGACCATGCCCTCGCGCACCGCCGCGCGACAGGTGCGGATCTCGTCGATCTCCACGGCCGCGAGCACCTCGTCCACCACGGCGCAGCCGAAGCCCAGCGTGTCGGCCCGGCTCGGGTCGAGGCCCGGGAAGCGCCTCCGCTTCGCGAGCGTGGCGGAGAGGAGCCGTTCGGCGAGGTCGTGGATCGCCGCGTGGTCGAGCTTCTGGACCGAGGGGGCGTCGCCCTCGGTGACGATCCCCTCCTCCGCGAGGAGGACGCGGGCCATGGCGCTCACCGTGCCCGCGGTGCCGATGACCCGACGGACCGCCGCCGCGGCGGCCTTCCGGACCATCTCGTCGATCACGGCGCGGATGTGCGTGCGCAGGGCCTTGCGCCGCTTCGCGCGCATGGGCTTCGTGCCGTCGAACTGCGCGTTCAGCCGGAGGACGCCCAGGGGGAGGCTCTCGGCGTGGCGCATGGAGACCGCGTCGCCCACGATGAGCTCGGTGCTGCCCCCGCCCACGTCCACGATGAGGGATTGCCTGTCCCTGAGGTCGGTGGCGTCCCGGACGGCCATGTAGATGAGGCGCGCCTCCTCGCGCTCGCCGAGCAGGCCGACGTGCTGCCCCGTGTCCCGGCGGACGAGCGCGAGGAACTGGCGCCCGTTGTCGGCCTCGCGCACCGCGCTGGTGGCGGCGGCCACGATCGCGTCCACCGAGCGGCGCCGGGCCAGGTCGAGGAAGCGGGAGATCGTCGAGAGCGCGCGGGCCTGGGCGGAGGCCGAGAGGCGACCGTCGGCGAAGGCGCTGTCGCCCAGGCGCACCATCTCCTTCTCGCGGTCGAGGATGCGCAGGTCCCGGCCCGGATGGGCCTCGACGACGATCATGTGAATCGAGTTCGACCCGATGTCGATGGCGGCGACCTTCATGTGGCGCCGATCCTACCCCTGCAACCGCAAAGATCCGACGAAGCCGTGGCCGCCGATTGCTCCCGTCGCTCGCGCGTGGTGCGATGGGGCCATGCACCGCCGATCGATGCCCGCCCCGTCGTCCTCCCGCGAGCCGCGGAGCCGCGCGGCGCGCGGGCTCGCGTGGCTCGCCCCTCTGTCGCTCGGGGCGCTCCTCCTCGTCG
>JAYTCP010000110.1:0-3786 GCA_043736435.1 Planctomycetia bacterium
GGGAGAGCGGCCGCCAGGTCTCCGGCGCGAAGCCCTCCGGATCGGGTGCGCGGACGAGCGCGTCCACGATCGCGCGTACCGCCTCGGGTCCGCCGATCCGGGCGATCGCCTCGAGCGCCTCGCGGTCGTCCGCCGGGTTCCCCCGCAGCCCCCGCGAGAGCCCGGTCACCGCCGCCTCTCTCACGTTCGGCATGGAGACCAGCGCGGCCAGCACCGTGCGTCGGGCGTCCGGCGACGTCGCGGGATCGTCGAGCAGGCGCAGCAGGTCGGGAACGAGCGTCGGGTCCCTGAGCCGCGCGAAGGCGGAGATGGCCGCAGGCACGCGTCCTCCGCCGAACGCCGCGAGCAGGGACGCGCGCACGTCGGGGGGCAGCGGGCCCGCGTGCTTGCCGAGGAGCTCCGCCACCAGGTCCCACCGCGGCGCCTCGCCGCCGAGGGCTTGGCGCAGCCGCGCCTCGAGCACCTTCGGGTCGCTCAGGTCCTCCCCGCTCGGCGCGCGCAGGCCGGGTGGCACGCCGCCCGTGGTGGCGGGATCGGTCGGCGGCCCCGTGGCGCTGCCGTCACGGCCTGGCGGCGCCGTCCGCATCCCCGCGCCGGCCGGATCGCTCTCCCTCCCCCCGACGCTGCCGGTCTCGGGGCCGGGTCCCGCGTCGGGGACCGGGTCGGGCCCCCGCGCCCCCGGAAACGTGCCCACGAGGATCCACGCCCCGACGACGGCCACGGCCGCGAGGAGGATCGACAGCGGAAGCAGGCGACGGGGGGAGGCCGAACGGCCCATGGGACGCTCCGAGCCCCCGAATCGTACCGCTCGGCGCGGCGCGGGGGCGGTGCCCTTGCTTCCACCGCCGGGCACGGGGAGCGGAACGGGGGGCTTCCGGGCGCGACGGGGGCCCGGTGCGGGCTGGTACGACGTCCCGGAAGTCCTGCAGCACCCGCGGATGACCACCCGATCCCGCGGGAGGATCCGCTGCCTTGGGCCGGGGGAACCGACCGCAACCCAACGGCACGCTGGATGGGGTGCGGAGGGCACATGACGACGACGACGCGTACTCCTGTACGCGAGGAGGAGGAAGCTGCCCGAGCGCCCCCAGCCGGCGTGCCGTACGTCCGAGGTGTCTCAAGACTTCCGAAACGCGGCACTAGGCGGGCCGTCCCACCCGCTCGGTCGAGGCCTCCACGAACGCGCGGAACAGGCGCTTCGTCGCGTCGTCGGCCTCGAGCCGCTCGGGGTGCCATTGCACCCCGAGGAAGAAGGGGTGCGGCGGGAGCTCGGACGCCTCGATGACGCCGTCGCTCGCGTGGGCCGTCGCCACGAAACCCGGCGCGCTGCGATCGACGGCCTGGTGGTGGTGGCTGTTCACCTCCACCGTGCGCGCACCGAGGATGCGGGCGAGGTGCGTGCCGGGGACGACGGACACCCCGTGGGACGCGTCGTAGCGCCCGGCGTGGGGCAGCGCGTCCGGCACGTCGGCCGGCAGGTGCTGGTGGAGCGTGCCCCCGAGAGCCACGTTCATCAGCTGGAGGCCCCGGCAGACGCCGAAGGACGGAAGGCGGCTCCGGGCCGCCTCGCGCACGAGGGCGATCTCGAAGACGTCCCGCTTCCGGTCCACGCTCCCGAGCTCGGGGTGGGGCGGCGCCCCGTAGAGCGACGGGTCGACGTCGTCGCCGCCGATGAGGAGCAGGCCGTCGAGGAGCTCGAGGTAGGCACGCGCCCGCGCGGGGTCGGTCGTCGGGAGGAGGAGGGCCAGGCCCCCCGCCTCCTCGACCCGCCGGACGTAGGGCTCGGGCACGTGGAGGCGGCAGACGCCCCTGCCCTCCACGGAGTCCATGGTCGAGCAGGCGATGCCGATGCGGGGTCTCATAGGCAGGATCCTACGACCCGGATCGGCTGGACCCGCGTCGCGATGCACCGCGACGCGCGCGGATGGACGCACCGGCGGGGCCCTCGCATGCGATGATCCGCCGCCCATGCGACGAACCGTCGGCCGCGTGCCCGTCCGCATCGACCTCGCGGGCGGCACCCTCGACATCTGGCCCATCCACCTCACGCTCCCCCACCCTGGGGTCACCGTGAACGTTGCCCTCGACCTCCCCGCCGAGGTGACGGTGGAGGGCCTGCCCTCCGGCGCGGTCGAGATCCGCAGCCTCGACCGGGGCGAGACCGTGCGCTACGCGTCCATGGGCGAGCTGCGCACGCACCTGGCGACGGGCGGCGGCGCGACGAAGCTCCTCGCGCGCGCGATCGACGCGGTGGCGCCCGAGGGCGGCGTGCGCCTCACGGCGTCGGCCACCTCGCCGGCGGGGGCGGGCCTCGGCGGCTCGTCCGCGCTCCTCGCGTGCGTCGTCGGCACCCTGGCCCACGCGGTCGGGCGGCCGCTGCCGCCGGAGGCGATCCGCCGGCTGTCGCAGGACCTCGAGACGTGGATCATCCGCGGGCCCACCGGGTACCAGGACTACTACCCGCCGCTCCTCGGCGGGTGCCTGGCGCTCGAGGGCGGGTTCGGCGGCGTCACCGTCGAACGACTGCCCGTCGACCTCGAGGCCCTCTCGCGGCGGCTGCGCCTGGTCTACACGGGCGCCCCCCACCACAGCGGGATCACGAACTGGGGCGCCATGCGCGCGTGGTTCGACGGCGAGCCCGCCACCGTGGCAGCCCTCGAGGAGATCGCGGGCCTCTCGCGGGAGCTGCGCGCGGCGCTCCGCCGGGGCGACCTCGACCGCGCGTGCGAGGTGGTGGTGGCCGAGGGCCACGTGCGGCTGCGGATGGCGCCGGGCATCGCAACGCCCGCCATCGAGGCCCTCGACGCCGCGGTGCGGCGCGCCGGGGCCCTGGGCACGAAGGTGATGGGCGCGGGGGGAGGCGGCTGCGTGCTCGTCGTCCTGCCCGCCGAACGGGCGTCGTCCGGGCTCGGGGCCGCGCTCTCCGACGCCCTCGCGACGGGAGGGGGTCGCGTCCTGCCGTGCCGGCTGGTGGCGGAGGGGCTCGCGCTCCGCGAAGGGACGACGCCATGAACCAGTCCCGCAACGTCCGGGCCGTCCGGGCCGTGATCTTCGACCTCGACGACACGCTCTACGACTGTCTGACCCAGTGCGTGGGACCCGCGCACCGCGAGGCCGCCAAGGCCATGGTCGAGGCCGGAGCCCGCGCGACGGTGGAAGAGGTGCTCGACGCGCGGCTCGCGCTCGCCGGGCTCGAGCGCGACGTCGACGGCGCCGTGGCCGCGACGTTCCGGTCCGTGCAGCCGCTGCGCGTGGCCGAGGCCGGGCGCCGCGCGTTCTACGACCGCGACCCCGGAACGATCGTCCCGTTCCCGTTCGCGCTCGAGGTGGTGCGACGCGTCCGCGCCGTCGCGCGCGTGGTGTTGATCTCGAGCGGCCATCCCCCGACGCAGCGCCGCAAGATCGCCGCCCTGGGGTTCGAAGGCGCGTTCGACGAGGTGGTCCTCGACGAGGTGCTCGGGCGGCCGGCGAAGGAGGAGGTGCTGCGCCGCTGGTTGGCGCAGGCCGACCTGCCGGCCGCCGCCGTGCTCGTGGTGGGCGACCGCCCCGACAACGAGATCGCCGCCGCCCTGCGCATCGGCATGCACGCGCTCCGCATCCGCGGGGGCGAGTTCGCGGCGCGCCCGACCCCGCCGGGCGTGCCCGAGTCGGCCGACGTGCGGGCGGTGCTCGCGTGGCTGGGGCTGCCCCCGATCGAGGAGGCCCGCCCCCCGGAGGCGGTGCCCGGCGCGCCGCCCTTCGCGACGGTGCCAGCGGAGGTGCCCGCGGAGGTGCCCGCGCCGCCGG
>JAYTCP010000111.1:0-3071 GCA_043736435.1 Planctomycetia bacterium
CGCGAGGACATGACGACCCTCGAGGCCACCATGCTCGCGGCGCACGACGCGATCGTGCCCTCCATGCGGGCGAGCGCGCGCAACCTCGCGCACTACGTCGCGCTCCGCCGTCACGACCTGCGGGCTCTGCAGACCGACCTGGCGCGACTCGGGCTGTCGTCGCTCGGACGCACCGAGGCCCACGTGCTCGCGAACGTGGACGCGGTCCGCCGCATGGTGACGCGCCTGCTCGATCGCGCGTTCCGCGAGCCCGAGGATGGCGAGCATCCCGTGGGGTACGGCGAGGGCCGCGCGCGCCTCGACCTCCACACGGCGTCCCTGCTCGGGCCGAGCCCGCCGGAGCGCCGCGTCCACGTCATGGTCACGCTGCCGTCGGAGGCGGCGACCGATCCGCGCCTCGTGCGCGACCTCGTCGAGAGCGGCATGTCGGTGGCGCGCATCAACTGTGCGCACGACGACGCGCTCGCCTGGGAGCGCATGTCCGAGCACGTGCGCACCGCCGCCGTCGCGACGGGACGCTCGTGCCGCATCCTGATGGACCTCGCGGGGCCCAAGCTCCGGACCGGCGCCCTCGAGGCCGGGCCGCGCGCGCTCCACTGGAACCCGACGCGCGACCCGCGCGGCCAGGTGACGGCCCCCGCGCGCATGCTGCTGGTCGCCGAGGGCGCGGGGTCGCGCCCGGTCGCGGGCGGCGGCACGCTGATCCCGGTGCCCGCGGCGTTCCTCCGCCAGCTGACCGCGGGCGACACCGTCGAGCTCACCGACCTCCGGGGCCGCGGACGCCGGCTCGAGATCGCGTCCCGGAGCGAGGCGGGCACGCTCGCGACGTGCGTCGACTCCGCGTGGATCGAGCCGGGCGTGCGCCTCGTGCGCCGGCGCGCGGGCGACGACGGCCCCACCCCCGAGGCCGTCGTGGGCGCCCTGCCGCCCGTCGAGACGCGGATCCTCCTGCGGCGCGGCGACACGCTCGTCGTGACGCGCCCGGGCACCGTCGGCCATCCCGCGACGTTCGACGCCGACGGCGAGCGCGTCGCCCCGGCCACGGTGCCGTGCACGCTCGACGAGGCCTTCGCGTGCGTCCGCGCAGGCGACGCCGCCTGGTTCGACGACGGGCGCATCGGGGCCCGCGTGGTCTCGGTGAACCGCGAGCGGTTCGTGGTCGAGATCACGCACGCGCGCGAGCAGGGGTCGTGGCTCGGCGCCGACAAGGGGATCAACCTCCCCGACACGCACCTCGACCTGCCCGGCGTGGTGGGCAAGGACACCGACGACCTGCGCACCGCGGTCCGGTGCGCGGACATGATCGGCCTCTCGTTCGTGGACGACCCGAGCGACGTGCGAGACCTGTGGCGCCTCCTCTCCTCCGTGGACCGCGCCCTCGGCGTCGTCGTCAAGATCGAGACGCGCCGTGGGTTCGAGCGCCTGCCGGAGATCCTCCTCGCCGCCATGGAGGGGTTCCCCGTGGGCGTGATGATCGCCCGCGGCGACCTCGCCGTGGAGTGCGGCTTCGAACGTATGGCCGAGGTCCAGGAGCAGATCCTCTGGATGAGCGAAGCGGCCCACGTGCCCGTGGTCTGGGCGACGCAGGTCCTCGAGACGCTCGCGAAGAAGGGCATCGCGACCCGCGCGGAGATCACGGACGCGGCCATGTCCGAGCGCGCCGAGTGCGTGATGCTCAACAAGGGGCCGCACATCGCGAGCGCCGTGCGCGCGCTCGACGACATCCTGCGCCGCATGGCGGGCCACATGGACAAGAAGACGCCGCGCCTGCGGCGGCTCCACATCTCGGAGCTCGGCGCGCCCCCGGCGGGCGAGCCGCCGGAGCCCTCCACGTCGAAGACGTCGGAGCGCTGAGGGGGAGGACGGGGAAGGGAGCGCCACGGGCGGGCCCGGGGCCGTGGAAGGAGGGGGCGGCGGGGGAGGGAGGAGAGTCCCCCTCGCGACTACTTCGGCGCCTGCGGCACGCCCGGGAGGTGCCGACGCCACACGATCGTCACCTCGACCTCGGTGGGACCCTCCTTGGTCGGGACCGACAGGGTGAGCGTGGAGGGCACCCCGTCCTTCGCGATCACTCGGAACGACTCGACGGCCTGACGCGTGGTCGGGAGCTCGAGCGTGACGGGAGCCCCCACGCCGAGGGAGGTCGTGACACGGCGAATCGGCCTCAGGACGTCGGCCATGGTCACGGTCCCGTCGATGGCCACGGTCCCGTCGGCCCGCGACAGGACGCGCGCGCCGATCGTGAGGCCGGTCTGTAGCGACCCCACGATCGGATCGGCGATGACGGCGGGCGTGGCGACCTCCACGTCGAAGTCGGCGACGTAGGAGATCTGCTCGGCGATCGAGATCGACGCCTCCTGGCCCTCGAGGACGAGGAGCTTCGGCGCCGTCACCTCCGTGGGCTCGGTGGCGCCCACCCGCTGCGTGCGGACGTGCATGTCGAGGAAGTGCTGCGCCCGCTCGCCGGGCAGCGAGAGCACCGCCGCGAGCGGGGACGGATGGACGCGTCGCCAGGCCGGCTTGGGCTCGGGCCCTGGGGTCACCGCCTCCACGCGCGCGAGCACGCCCACGAGCTCCCCGAAACGCAGGAACGCGCCGGCCCCCACCTGGGCGGGCACGACGACGCGGCCGTTCACGGCACGCAGCTCGGGGAGATCCAGCTCGACCATCAACGAGTGGTGGCTGCTCGGACCCAGCAGGTTCGTGCGGAACGTCTCCATCGGAGTGACGACGCGCGTCCACGCGAATCGGAGCTCGACCTCCTTGGGGACGGCGACGGGCGCCAAGTAGGCATTGACGGCGAAGCCGGCCTCGACGCTCCCGACGATGGGGTCCGCGATGGCCCTGGACCCCACCCGCACGTCGTAGTCCTTCACGTACGCCACCGTGGTCGATCGCTTGCTCCCGCGGATGCATCCCGCGACCGCGTCCACGGACATCGGAGAATCGATGCGCCGCGCGGCCGCACGGCTCCACTGCTCGTCGGACACCGTCGGAAGGAGGTTCCAGATCGGGTCCCCGGGGCCCTTCGACGCCAGCACCTCGACGGGAGCGCTCGCGAGCCCGAGCCC
>JAYTCP010000112.1:0-2669 GCA_043736435.1 Planctomycetia bacterium
CGCGCACGCGGTACACTCGGGTCGGCCCGCCTCTCCACGGAGCGCTCCATGGGCAGCCGAGATCCCCGCGTCGACGCCTACGTCGAGCGTGCCGCACGCTTCGCGAGCCCGATCCTGCGCCACTTGCGCGAGGTCGTCCCCGACGACGGCAGGTCGCGCAACTGGAAGTACGAGCGGTGCTGAGGTTCCGCGCCTCCGGGCACCGGATCCGCGGCGCGCTGGTCGCGCTCGCGCTCGCCGCGCTCGCGTCTCCGGGCGCGCCCCGCGCGCGCGTGGCCGCCGCCGACGACGCGCCCGGGATCGCGATCGAGGGCGACGACCTCGTCGTCACGGCGAGCACGCGGGTGAAGCCGGGCACGTACGCCGTCGCCGACCTCGACGGCGACGGGGTGGTCCACGTGCGTGGAAAGGGCGTGCGGCTCGACCTCACCGGCGTGACGCTCGTCGGCGCGGCCGCCGGGGCGGACCCCGCGACGTACGCCGGCATCGGGATCTCCGTCGAAGGGGGAGAGGGGGTCGAGGTCGTCGGGGGGAGCGCGCGGGGCTTCCGCGTGGGGTTGCGGGCCCATGCGTGCGCGGCGTTCGCCGTCACGGGCTTCGACGGCTCCGGCAACCGCCGCGACCGGCTGAAGAGCACGCCCGAGGCCGAGGACGGCGGGGACTGGCTCTGGCCCCACGAGAACGACGAGGGGCAGTGGGAGACGCGCTACGGCGGGGCGATCTCGCTCGTCGCCTGCGAGGGAGCGAAGGTGACGGGGTGCTCGGCCCGTCACGGCCAGAACGGCCTCCTGCTCTCCCGGTGCGACGGCTCGACGATCGCCGCGAACGACTTCTCCTTCAACTCCGGCTGGGGCGTCGCCCTCTGGCGCACCTCGCGGTGCGCGATCACCCGGAACCGGTGCGACTTCTGCGTGCGCGGCTACTCGCACGGCGTCTACGCCCGCGGGCAGGACTCGGCGGGGTTCCTCGTCTTCGAGCAGTGCTCCGACAACCTCTTCGCGTCGAACTCCGCGACGCACTCGGGCGACGGCTTCTTCCTCTACGCCGGGAACGAGACGCTGAAGAAGACCGGCAAGGGCGGGTGCAACGGGAACCGCGTCGTGCGCAACGACTTCTCGCATGCCGTCGCGAACGGGATCGAGGCGACGTTCTCCGACGGCAACGTCTTCGACGAGAACGTGCTCGACGACTGCGATCATGCCGTCTGGGCCGGGTACTCGACGGGCACGACGATCGCCAGGAACCGCATCTCCGCCTGCGCGCACGGCGTCTCCATCGAGCACGGCAGCGGGAACCGGGTCCACGAGAACGAGATCCGCGCGTGCGGCGTCGGCGTCCACCTCTGGTGCGACGAGGACAAGGACCTCCTCGAGTCGGCGTTCGGTCGGTCCCACCAGGGAGCGCCCTCGGAGCGCAACGTCGTCGCGTCGAACCGCTTCACCGACTGCACGACGGCGCTGCGCCTCGACGGCGACGACCGGTGCGTCGTCGCGGGGAACCGCTTCGACGCGTCGGGCATCGCGATCCACGTCTCGGGCGAGCGGGGTCCGCCCGGTGTCTACGGCAACGCGTTCGGCGCGCTCCGCTGCGTCGAGGGCGCGGTGGCGGTCCGGAGCGACGGGCCCACTCCCTGGAGGCTCGGGCCCAACGCCTGGTCGACGTTCCCGCAGCGGCTCTCGGGATCGGTCGCGTTGGAGGAGAGGCGGGAGGGCGTCGTCGGGGAGCCCGGGATGCCGCCGACCGTCGAGGTTCCTGCCCTGCCCGAGGGGGCGGGCCCCGCGGTCGCCCGCTTCCGGAGGCTCGATCGCTCGGCGATCTTCGTCGACGAGGCGGGGCCCGTCGAGCCGTCGGAGGTTCGGATCGTCGGCGCGGGGACACGGGCGCGGCGCGACGGCACGATCCACGTGCGCGGGCCCGACGTGGCGTTCGCGGCGGAGAGCCTCGATCCCGCGTTCACCGTCGAGCCGCATTCGGGCCGGACGCCCGCCGTCCTGCGCCTCCGTCCCGCGGCGTGCGCCCCCGCGCGCGCGTTCGCTCCGTACGCCGTCCGCGTGACGGCGGGGGGCCAGCAGAAGACGTTTCGGGGCACCCTGTGGTCGCTCCTCTGGCGGGTCCGCTTCTACGAGTGGACGAAGGACCCTCGGGAGGACGCGGGCGCGTTCGCGCAGCTCGTCGCGGGGCCTCCGACCGACGAGGTCTCGATGCCCGCGCTTCACGGAAGCTGGCCCGGCAAGCCGAGCCCCAAGGTGCGGGGCGACCGGTTCGCGACGGTCTCCGAGGCGAAGGGCACCTTCCCGCCGGGTCGCTACCGGATCCACGTGACGTCGGACGACGGGGTCCGCGTGCTCGTCGACGGGAAGGTGGTGATCGAGGACTGGACGTGGCACGGCCCGAAGGACGCGGACGTGGACGTCGAGCTCACGGCCGGCGAGCACGCGCTCCGCGTCGAGCACTTCGAGCTCGACGGCCACGCGACGCTGCGCGTGCGTCTGGATCCGGGACCCGACGCGAAGTGACCCGAGGGGTGAGGGGGGGGGCCGGCCCCCGCCGCCCCCACGAGGTCCCGGGAGGATCGTCCCCCTGGGACTGCCGGAGGGGACTCCGCATCCCCCCCGGGGTCGGCCGATAGAGCCCCCCGTGATCCCGAAGGCGGCCCACCCCCCGTCGCC
>JAYTCP010000113.1:0-9071 GCA_043736435.1 Planctomycetia bacterium
CCGTGGCCCAAGGCGCGCATCGCCGCGGCGATCTCGGCGCGCAGCCCGTCGAGCACGGTCCGGGCTCCCTCCTCGGCGGTGTCGGGGAGCAGGACCGCGAACTCGTCGCCGCCGACGCGGGCGGCCGCGTCGGTCCGGCGAAGCCGCGTGAGCAGGACGTTGCCGACGGCGGCCAGCACCGCGTCGCCCGCGCGGTGGCCGCTCCGATCGTTGACGACCTTGAACCCGTCGAGGTCGAGGTAGGCGACGACGAGGGGGGATGCGATGCGCCGCGCGCGCGCCGCCTCCAGCTCGGCTCGCTCGTAGAACGCACGGTTGTTGGGGAGGCCGGTGAGCCCGTCCTTGCGCGCCGACCGACGCTCGGCGTCGAGCGCGGATCGGTAGGCGGAGATGAGCCACGCGACGACGACGAACCCGATCAGCTGGACGCACGTGTTGACCATCGTGATGGCCAAGGTGCTGTCGCGGAGGCCCGCGAGCAGGTTCGCGGTGACCCACACGATGCTGCTGACGGCCGCCGCCGCGATGCCGGCGACCCGTCCCAGACGCCAGCTCGTGTCGGCGACGGGGATGAAGTAGAGGGGGTAGACGCGAAGCTCGGTCCCCGTCACGTAGTCGATGAAGCCGATCCCGAGGACCAGCGCCAGGGCGACGAGGAGCGTGGGCCCCGGGGCCGCTCGGACGTCGGCGGTGCTTGCGGGAGCATCGGGGGCCACGCCCGATCTTCGCGGTCCATCTCGGTTCCTGCAAGAGGCGTCGGGCAGAGCGGGTGTGGAATGCGGGAGAATCGTGGGTTGGAGGGGAGCCGCGCAAGCCCCTCCCGCGTCCCCTCGAGCCCCCGGCGGTAGACTCCTCCGACCATGGCCGAGGCCGCCGTCGAGATCCAGGGGCTGTCCAAGACGTATCGCGTCCGCGAGCGCCGGCCGGGCTTCCTCGGCGGCCTGCGGCACGTCTTCGCGCCGGCGACGCGCGCGGTTCCCGCGATCACCGACGTCTCCTTCCGCATCGAGCCGGGCGAGCGCGTCGCGTTCGTGGGACCCAACGGCGCGGGCAAGTCGACGACCCTCAAGATCCTGACGGGCATCCTCCACCCGACGTCGGGCTCGGCGCGGGTCCTCGGGCTCGTGCCCTGGGAGGACCGCACGGCGCTCGGCTTTCGCATCGGCACCGTGTTCGGCCAGCGCAGCCAGCTCTGGTGGCACCTGCCCGCGAGCGACACGTTCGCGCTCCTCGAGAAGGTCTACGAGGTGGACCGCCGCGTGCATCGCGACCGGCGCGACCGCCTCGTCGAGGCGTTCAAGCTCGCCGACCTGCTCGGCAAGCCCGTGCGGCAGCTCTCGCTCGGCGAGCGCATGCGGTGCGAGATCGTCGCGAGCCTCCTCCACGCGCCTGAGCTCCTCGTGCTCGACGAGCCGACGATCGGCCTCGACGTGACGGCCAAGGCCGTGATCCGTGACCTCGTGCGCGAGCGCAGCGTGGAGGACGGCGCCACCGTGCTGCTCGCCTCCCACGACACCGGCGACATGGAGCGCGTGTGCGACCGCGTGCTGGTGATCCACCACGGGCGCCTGCTCCTCGACCGGCCCGTCGCGACGCTCAAGCGCACGTACCTGCAGCGCAAGGTCGTCACGCTCGCCACCATCGAGCGCGACGTCGTCATCGACCGGCCCGGCGTGACCGTCCGCGAGCGCGCCCCCCACCGCACGGTGCTCGAGGTGGACACGGCGATCACGCCCGTCGAGGCGGTGGTCTCCGCAGCCCTCGCGGCCACGCGACTCGAGGACCTCTCCGTCGAGGATCCGCCGATGGAGGAGATCGTCCAGGCGATCTACGAGGCAGCGGAGGCGGAACGGCGGAGGAAGGGGGGGGCGGCGGGGGCCGCGGGAGGCGCGCCGTGACCGCCACGGACCCCATCCGACGTCGCGGAGCGGGCTGGCCCGCGTACGCGGCCGCGGCGCGCGTGGCCGCCCGCCACGCGTGGGCCACGCGCGGCGACACGTTCGGCCGCACGGCGTTCCTCGGCGTGCTCCTGTTCATCTTCGGCCGCCTGTGGAGCTCCGTGGCGGCCGACGGGGGCACGCAGGACGCCCGTGCGTACCTCTGGTACCTCGCCATCACCGAGTGGGTGCTCCTCTCCGTGCCGGCGGTGCATCTCGACGTGATGGCGGACGTGCGCAGCGGCGACCTCGCCTACCTGCTCTCGCGTCCGGTCTCGTACGTAGGGACCCGCGTCGCCGAGGCGCTGGGGACGCTCCTCGTCCGTCTGGCGATCCTCGGCCCCGCGGCCCTCGCGTACGCGTGGATCTTCTCGGGCGGACTTCCCGACGACGCACGCGGGCTCGCCTTGGCGGTGCCGCTCGGCCTCCTGGCCGGCACGTTCGGCGTCGCGGCGCAGGCGGGCATCGGGCTCACGGCGGTGTGGATCCAGGACGTGTCCCCCGTCTACTGGGTGTGGCAGAAACTCGCCTTCGTCCTCGGGGGGCTCATCCTCCCGCTCCACCTCTACCCGGACTGGCTGCGCGCGTTCGCCGCGTGGACGCCGTTCTCCGCGTTCCTCAACGGCCCCGCGCGCTCCGCCTTCGGCTGGGACCCGGCGTCCGCGATCCTCACGGCCGCGAGCCTCCTCGGATGGATCCTCGCGACGGCGCTCGGCGTCGGGTGGCTGCACCGGCGCGCGCTGGCCGTGCTCGACGTGAACGGGGGCTGACCGTGCGCCTCCGCCCCCTCCTCGCGTACCTGGGCGCGCGCCTGCGCACGAGCCTCAGGGCCTCGTTCGCGCTCCGGGGCGCCTTCTGGATGCAGGCGGGCCTGATGCTCGTCAACGACCTCATCTGGATGTCCGCGTGGTGGATCTTCTTCGCGCGCTTCGACCGCGTCGGCGGCTGGACGCTCCCCGACATGCTCACCGTGCATGCGATGGTCGCGATCGCGGTCGGGCTCACGGTGATCCCGTGCGGTGGGAGCCGCGTGCTCGGCAAGGCGATCTCCGACGGCGATCTCGACGCCGTCCTGACGCAGCCCAAGCCCGCGCTGCTCCAGCTGGTGATGTCGAGGAGCGACGCCTCGGGATGGGGCGACCTGGTCCACGGCGCGATCCTGCTGACCTGGGTCGGCAACGTGGAGCCCGCGCGGATCCCGCTCGCCGTCCTCGGCGGCGTCGGGGGAGCGTCGGCGCTCCTCTCCATCGGCATCCTCTTCCAGTCCCTCGCGTTCTGGCTGGGCCCGGTCGACACGCTCGCCCGTCAAATGTGGGAGTTCGTCATCACGTTCGCGCTGTACCCCGAGCGGCTGTTCGGCGGCCCCCTGCGCTTCGTCCTGTTCACGATCCTGCCCGCCGCGTTCGTCGGCTGGATGCCCGCCGAGCTCGTCCGCGACTTCTCGTTGGGCGGCCTCGGCTTCGTGCTCGCCGGCACGATCGGCTTCCCGGTCGTGGCCGCGTGGGTCTTCCGCCTCGGCCTGCGCTCCTACACGAGCGGCAACCGCGTGGGCCAGGGCGCGTGAGCCCCCAGCACGGGCGGTGACGCGCCCGCGGCGTTCAGCGCGTGAACCGGAGGATCAGGACGGGGTCCGACCGCCCTTCGAGGTTGTCAGTCTGGAAGACGCGGATCGAGTCCTGAGAGCCGTCGTTGTTCGTCGTCACGGCGAAGCGGAGGCGGAACTCGCTCCGTCCGCGGGCGGCCGCGAGGTCCGCGAGGACGGCCGACGTGACGTCCGCCGCGCGGAGGCCGTCCCCCGCGGAGGTGGAGATCACCGCGATGCCGGAGCTGAGCGTCCCTCCTGCGAAGTCGGTCGTCTCGACGCCCGCTCCGAGATCGACGTGATCGACGAGCAGGTTCCCGAGGTCCGTGTAGGGGGCGCCGAATCCCGTGTCCTCCTGCTCGATCTCGAGCGTCGCCGACACGACGGTGGCGCCCGCCGGGAGCGGGGCCAGGGAGAAGCTGAGGACCGCCCGGATCGGCACATTGGAGGAGGTGTCGCCGAAATTGAGCGCGTTGGAGACCGTCGCTCCGTTCGGGTTGACGGTCCCCTCGCGCGCCTTGGTCCCCGGAAGGACCACGGTCTCCGCGTCATCGCCGCCCCCGCTCCCTCCGCAGCCGACCGTCGCGCACGCAAGCGTGACCAGCAGGAGGGAGACCACGGTGGTGCGCATGTGCATGGGAGCGTCTCTCCTTCGGGGTGCCCGCTCGATGGAGGCAGGATCTTAGCCAGGCACCGTCTCCGGAACCAGGGTCGGGTTCGGGAGGAGGACGACGCTCCGGTCTCCGTACCCCGCGCTGCTCCAAGTGGTGATGTCGAGAGACGGGGCGAGCCCTTGGCGCCTTCGGCGAAGAAGGGCCGCACGGACGTCCCGCGCGGAGCGTAAACTCCCCCGAATGCGCACACGATCGCTCGCCGCCGTCCTCTTCCTCACCCCTGGCTCCCTCGGTCTCGCGGGATGCGACCGCGAAGGCCCCCAGGGCGTCCAGGGTCCCCAGGGCGTGCAGGGGCCCCAAGGCCTTCAGGGGCCGCAGGGTCCCGCGGCCCCCCCCATGGCGTTCGGGCACTTCTATGCGCAGATGCCCGGCGACAACGCAGCCACGGTCGCCGCCGGGACCGCCGTACAGCTCCCGCAGGACGGGGCGGCGAACGGGATCGTTCGCAGCAACGCGAGCCAGTTCGTGCTTGCCCAGGCGGGGACCTACGAGGTCTCCTGGCAGGTCTCGGTGACCGAGCCCGGGCAGCTCGTCCTCGCGCGCAACGGCCTCGAGCTGGCCCACACGGTCGCGGGGCGCGCGACGGGATCGTCGCAGATCACGAACCACGTCCTGATCGGCAACGTCACGGCCGGCGACGTCCTCGAGCTCCGCAATCCCGCCGGAGGCATCGTCGCGCTGACGATCACGCCGCTCGCGGGCGGGACCCTGCCCGTCTCCGCGTCCCTCGTCATCAAGCAGATCCAGTAGACGCGGCGCGCTGCGCTCAGAACCCGCGCGCGGCCAGCCGGCTCGCGACGTCGAGGTAGAACGCGCGGTGGTCGAACCGTGTCATGCCCGGCGGCGTCCAGTGCCAGCCAGTCTCGGCGAGATGGTCGGCCTCGAGGGTGCCCCACGACTCGCCCCACCGGGCGCTGTGGGTCGACACGAGGCCGTCATTGGGTCCCTCGGCACGCTGGAGCATGCGATACGAGACCTGGAGTGGGGCCGCGATGGCCCACCAGGGTCGCGCGGCGCCGTAGGAGAACGTGGGCACCTCGGGCCCGCCGAGGAGCGCGGCGTTGCGCTCCGCGCACGCGTCGCGCTGGAGATCGTCGAAGGCCTGTCGGTCGACACCAATCGCGTCGAAGAGCCTCCACGCGGCCAGGGCGCGGCCCACCCGCCGGCAGCCCCAGTCGGCGACGGTGGTGCCGCGGTGCGGCGTCGACACCGTGACGAGCGAGGCGACCTTGCGATGGCCGCCGAGGCGGCCGACGTACCAGCGCGCGTCGAGGCCCCCCATGCTGTGGGCGACGAGGTTCACGCGATCGTAGGGCAGCGCGTCGATGGCGGCGGCGAGGGCCTCCGCGCGGGAGGCGACGCCGGCCGACGCCGGCAGGGGCACCGCGTGCACCCTCATGCCTGCGTCGCGGAGCTCCTCCTCCACGCCCTGGAAGTAGGAGAACGAGAACATGCGGCTGAGGCCCCGGCGCACGAAGCCCAGGAGGCCGTGGAGCAGGACGACCGGGTGCTGCGGCACGACGACGGCGGTCCCGTCGAGGAGGGAGGGGGCGGCGGGGGCGGGGGAGATGGCGGGGGAGATGGCGGGGGAGATGGCGGGGGACGGGGACATGGGAGCGTCCGATCAGCGGCGGGTGAAGTAGTAGATCACGCCGGCCAGGATGACGCCGAGCGCGACCGCGAGGGCGACGCGCACTTTCGACACGGGGCGCTTCCCGACGACCTTCCCGGTCTGACCGTTCACGAGGAAGGTGTAGAGACGGTCCTCGTAGCGGTAGGCCGCGATCCAGAGCGGCAGGAGGAGGTGCTTCCACGTCACGTCCGCGTGCTGCGTCCACACGCGGAGGTTGCGGTGGGTGTCGCCGGGCACGTCCGACGCGCACGCGGCGATCTCCCGCTGGTTGACCTCCTCGCGGGCGCGCACCCAGCCCTCGGGCAGGTCGACGACGTACTCCTCGGCCGCCCAGCCCGAGAGGTACTCCGAGCGGTAGGGTTGCGCCTCCTTCAGCCCGAAGGGGTAGGCCTTGCGCAAGAGCCGCTCGTCCACGCCCTTCGACGCGCAGGCGAGCACGTCGTCGTGGAAGCCCCTCCGCTCCCCCGAGGCCGGCTGCCACCTCGTGCGGGTCATGGTGCGCGTCTGGCCGTTCGAGGTGACGGTGTAGGTCTCGGTGTACCCCGCCTCGGCGGTCCAACGCGACCACGTCCTCGTGTCGTAGGTCCAGAAGGGCACGTAGACGCCCCTCATGACGTCGGTCGCCGCGCGCTCGAGGGCCCGGCGAGGACGGAAGAGCCCCTTGCCGAGCCAGGTCTTCCAGATCTCCTTCGCCCGGCCCTGGTCCACGGCGAACGGGAGCACGCTCTGCGGCAGGATCCGCGTCTCGTCGTCCCCCACCCGTTCGATCACGTGGGCCGCGCCGCAGAACGGGCAGCCGCCCGCGACCGTGCTGCCGGGGAAGGTCACCTGCGCCCCGCAGCGGTCGCATCCGAAGACCTTGGGCGCCTCGCGCCGTCGGTACGAGTCCGGGACGTGCTCGAGCGCGTACTCGACGGCGACGTAGCCGTCCTCGCGCGCCACGCCCTTCGCGCTGCCGCAGAAGCCGCACTTGAGCGCGGAGGTCGCGGGGTCCCAGAGCATCAGGGCGCCGCACCCCGCGCACGCATACTTGCGGGCCTCGACGGCGCCACCCTCGGGCGCGGTCGCGTCCGCGGCCGGCTCGGTCGAGAACTCGGCGCCGCAGGCCATGCACCACCGGCCCGGGGACGGCGGCGCGCCGCACTTCGGGCAGACCGCCTCGCCCGCGGGCCGGGTCGCCTCGGCCGTCTCGGGCTCGCCCGCCACGTCAGGCCCGCACCCGGATGACGAACCGCGCCGGCCGCCCCGGGCCGCCCCCGACGAGCAGCGACAGCGTCGCCTCGGACGGATGCCCGGGCGCCACGTCGAGGACCACCGCCTCGTCGAGCCCGACGGAACGGCGCACGGTGAGTTCGATGAGCAGCGCCGTGGTGCCGCACCGGTGCGTGAGGCGAGGGACCGCCTCGACGACGGCGCCGCAGCTCCCGTGCGGGGACAGGGTCACCAGCCACTCGACGCGCACCTCCGCCCCGTCCCAGAGCGGATCCGAGAGGGCGGCGCTCACGCGCGCGCCGGCGGGCCAGGTGACCGTCCCCACGGGCAGCGCGACGGGCACGCCATGCTCGGCGCCCGTCGTCGCCACGTTGCCCGGCAGTCCTCCCTCGGCGGTCAGCGCCACGCGCAGACCCGACGGCAGGCGCTCGACCTGCGACTTCGTGGACCCCGGCAGGACCCCCGAGTCGACCGTCCATCGGGCTTCGCGTACGTCGTGGACGGAGAGGATCCGCCGCCCGGGGCCGTCGGGCGGGACCACGTAGCCCGGGCCCACGTCGACCCCGCGACAGCAGAGGAGCCCTCCGGCGAGGGCGAGCCCTCCGACCAGGGTGCGGATCCGTCCGTCGATCATCGTGCCTCCGGACGGGAGTCTACGCACGGCCCCCGGGAGCGGCGAGGCCGCGGCCGGGTCCGCACGGACCGCCTCCGGCGAGGGTCGGCCTCCCGTTCCCGGATCGCCCGACGACCTGGGCGGCCCTGCCTCCGGTGGCCGCCCGGGGTGGAGACACAACCACGAAACTTCGATGTTTGATATCGAGTTTTCGTGATACTCTCCTGCGGTGCTCCCCCGGCTCCGACACACACGCGCCCTCCTGGCGTTGCTCGACGGCAACCCCGTCGTGGCCCTTCTGGGCGCACGGCAGGTGGGGAAGTCCACCCTGGCGAAGGAGGTCGCGCGGCGCCGAGGCTCGAAGGCCACGGTGTTCGACCTCGAGAGCCCTCGAGACATCGACCGGCTCACCGCCTCCCCGCTCTCGACCCTCGAGGCCGTGAAGGGCCTCGTGGTGCTCGACGAGGTGCAGCGGCTCCCCGATCTGTTCCCGACGCTTCGGGTGCTGGCCGACCGCAAGCCGGCTCCGGCACGATTCCTCGTGCTGGGGAGCGCCTCCCCACATCTCCTGCGACAGACTTCGGAGACCCTGGCCGGGCGCATCGCCTTCCACGAGATGGCCGGGTTCGCGCTCGACGAGACGGGCTCCGCGGCGATGGACCGCCTGTGGCTCCGGGGGTCCTTTCCTCGCTCCTTCCTCGCCGACTCCGATGCCGAGAGCATGCGCTGGCGGCTCGACTTCGTCCGGACCTTCCTCGAGCGAGACGTCGCCGAGCTCGGGAGCTCGATCCCGCCCGCGCAGCTGCGGCGATTCTGGGCCATGGTCGCGCACGCGCACGGCGGGATCTGGAATGCGTCGGGCCTGGGGCGCTCCCTCGGGGTCTCGGACGCGACCGTGAAGCGCTGGCTCGACCTCCTCTCGGGCGCCTACATGCTCCGGATCCTGCCGGCGTGGCACGAAGACCTCGGCAAGCGACAGGTGAAGGCGCCGAAGGTCTACGTGGCCGACTCCGGCCTCCTGCACGCCCTGCTCGGCGTCGAGACGCGCGAGCACCTGGACGTCCACCCCGAGGTCGGAGCGTCCTGGGAGGGCTTCGCGATCTCTCAGATCGTCGAACGGCTGGGGGCGCGTCCGGACCAGTGCCACTTCTGGCGTACGCACACGGGTGCCGAGCTGGATCTGCTCGTCGTGGCGGGTCGCCGGCGCTACGGATTCGAGTTCAAGCGGACCGACACCCCGGCGGCCCTGACGCGGAGCATGCACGTCGCGATCGAGGACCTGAGGCTCGATCGCCTCGACGTGGTGCATCCCGGCCCCCACACCTACGAGATCCGGGACGGAGTGCGCGCACTCGCGCTGCGCCGCATCCTCTCGGACCTGGATCCGATCCGCTCCAGCGCCTGACGCAGCGGCGGCACC
>JAYTCP010000114.1:0-3952 GCA_043736435.1 Planctomycetia bacterium
TACCGTTCGCGCGCTCGCCGCCACGATCGGGGAAGCGGCCGGCGTCGGCGCCGCGGGAGAGACCGTCGGCGAGGGCAGAACCGGCACGGGAATCGGTACAGCGGCATGCGGCGCCGGCCGCGGGCGCTGCTTCGCGCCGCAGCGCGGGCATTCCGTCGCTTCGAGGTCGATGAACGCGCGGCATTGCGAGCAGAGTCGGACTTCCACGCGCTTGGGCTTGGGCGGCGCTTCCCCTTCCGTCGGCGGAGGTGGAGTCGGCGGAGCCGAGGGTGCAACCGGCGGGAGGACGGGCGGAGGCGCAAGATCCACCGTGGCGATCGGCGTGGCGGGCGGAGCGGGCGGCGGCGCCGGCCGCGGGCGCTGCTGCGCGCCGCAACGAGAGCACTCGGTCGCTTCGAGGTCGATGAACTCGCGGCATTGCGAGCAGAGGCGCACTTCCACGCGCTTGGGCTTGGGAGGCGCCTCGACTGACGTCGGCGGAGGTGTCGGCGAGGCCGGAGACGCGACCGGCGAGGGGACGGGCGGAGGCGCCACGTCCATCGTGGCGACCGGCGTCTGGGCCGGAGTCGGCGGGGCCGAGTGCGAACGCTGCTTCGCGCCGCAGCGCGGACAGTACGTCGCGTCGAGGTCGATGAACTCGCGGCACTGCGAGCAGAGCCGGACCTCCACGCGCTTGGGCTTGGGCGGCGCCTCCCCCACCGGAGGAGAAGGCGAATTCGGCAGGGCCGGGGACGCGACCGGCGGGAGGACGGGCGGAGGCGCCACCTCCACCGTGGCGACCGGCATCGGGGCCGGAGTCGGCGGCGCCGGCCGCAGACGCTGCTTCGCGCCGCAGCGCGGGCACTCCGTCGCCTCGGCGTCGATGAACTCGCGGCACTGGGAGCAGAGCCGCACTTCCACGCGCTTGGGCTTGGGCGGCGCTTCCCCCGCCCTCGGCGACGGCTCAGTTGGCGGAGCCGAAGCTGCAACCATCGGGGGGACGGGCGGAGCCGCCGGCTCCAGCGTCGCAGCGGGCGACGCGGGCGACGCAGGTGGCGGTGCCGGCCGCGGGCGCTGCTTCGCACCGCAGCGCGGGCACTCCGTCGCCTCGGCGTCGATGAACTCGCGGCACTGCGAGCAGAGCCGGACCTCCACGCGCTTGGGCTTGGGCTGCACATCCCCCACCGAAGGCGGAGGCGGTATCGGCGGGGCCGGAGCAGCGACCGGCGCGGCGGCGATCGCCGCCGCCGGCTCCGGCGTCGGGATGGGCGCCGCAGGCGGCGGTGCCGGCCGCGGACGCTGCTTCGCGCCGCAGCGAGGGCACTCCGTCGCCTCGAGGTCGATGAAGTCGCGGCACTGGGAGCAAAGCCGGACTTCCATGCGCTTGGGCTTGGGCGGCGCTTCCGCGGCTGTCGGCGAAGGGTCAGCCGTCGGAGAGGAAGCGGCGACCGGCGCGGGGACGGGAGGAGCCGCCTGCTCCAGCATCACGGTGGAGGTCGCCGTGGGAGCCGGCAGCGGCGCCGGCCGCGGGCGCTGCTTCGCGCCGCAGCGCGGGCACTCCGTCGCCTCCACGTCGATGAAGTCGCGGCACTGCGAGCAGAGCCGGACCTCCACGCGCTTGGGCTTGGAAGGGGCGTCCCCCACCGAAGGCGGAGCCGGGTGCGGCGGGGCCGGAGCAGCGACCGGCGTAGGCGCGAGCGTGGTCGGCGACGGCGTCGCGTGCCGCAGGCGCTGCTTCGCCCCGCAGCGCGGGCACTCGGTCGCCTCGAGGTCGATGAAGTCACGGCATTGGGAACAGAGCCGAACCTCCACGCGCTTGGGCTTGGCCGGTCCGTCGCCGGCGACGGAGGGCGGGGCGGACGCGGGGACCGGGGCGAGGGGCCCCCCGGAAACGGGCGGGAGCGTCGAACCCACGATCCCTGTCGCGGCCGCTGCGGGGTCCGGGGCAGGGGCCTCTCGCTGGGGCAACTTCGTCCCGCACTCGTGACACTCGGCCGCATCCGGAGCGACGTGCGCCCAGCATCGGTAGCACAGGGTCATCTCCGCACGCTCGGCCATGGGCGTTCCTACGCCTGGGGGTGACGGATGCCGTCACCGGCCGGGAGGCGCGCCTGCTCAGCGGGAGACTTCCCCCGGTGCGGGCGGACGAGTTTCCTGGACATGGACACGAGCAGCACGGGCATCCCTTCTCGCCGAGAGCCGGTCGGACCGGGGCGGGAGTCTACGCAACCCCATCGGCAGGAGCCAGCCGCCACTCCATCATCCGCCAGGGGGACCCGGCGCGCACCCAGCGCGTGGCCTGATCTCCGGGCTCCCGCGCGAGGGTCAGGCCGAGCCATGGGACGCAGTATGGCCCCCCGGTTGCCCCCTCGCCAGCCCACGGCCGGCGCAGGGGACCGGCGGGCGGGGGCCGGGGGGGCGGGCAGACGGAGGGCGCCGGGCCGCGTCCTGCAATCTTGCATATCAACTGCAAACTTGCACGATCGTGGCATACCTCCCCCGGTCCATCGAGCCCGTCCTCGCACGACGCCTCCGGGAGTTCCCCGTCGTGCTCGTCACGGGGCCGCGGCAGACGCTGGCGGGGCACGAGGTCGACTTCCTCGTGGAGCGCGAGGGGCGTCTCGTCCCGATCGAGGCGAAAGCGACGTCCACACCGGCCCCCGGCCACGCGAAGGCGATCGTCGAGCTGCGCGCGACGTTCGGAGACCGGATGGCGCCCGGCTACGTGATCCACGGCGGCGATCGCACGCTCCCCCTCGCCGAGGGCGTCCAAGCTCTCCCACTCTCGTTGCTCTGACGCCCGACGAAGGGGCCGGGCCCGAACGCCGTCCCTCCCTACCCCGTCCGCCGCACGCGCGTCACGAAGATCGCGAACACCGCCGCGAGGCCGAGGATCCAGCGCACGAACGGCGCGATCCGCGCGTAGAGCGTGCGGTCGCGGTGCACCAGCGGCACGTCGCGCACGATCTCGCCCTCGGTGTCGTAGGGCACGCGCTCGAGGACCTCGCCGCTCGCGGAGACGATCGCGCTGATGCCGGTGTTCGTGGCCCGGAGCATGGGCGCGCGGTGCTCGACCGCGCGGAAGCGCGAGAAGTGGAGGTGCTGGTGCGGCTCCCACGTGTCGCCGAACCAGGAGTCGTTCGTGAGGTTGACGAGCACGTCGGGGCGCACGTCGCCCGAGAGGGCGCAGAGGAGCTCGGGGGCGAGGCTCTCGTAGCAGATGAACGGCAGCAGGGCGAGGCCGCGGGAGTCCCAGGAGAGGAGCCGTTGGTCGGCGGAGCCGGCGGTCATCTGGAAGCCCTGCGGCAGCAGGCCCGAGAGCGAGGGGAACCACTCGGAGCCGGGCATCGACTCGCCGAACGGGATGAGCTTCACCTTGCGGTAGAGCCCCCACGAGGCCGCGCCAGGCGCGCGGAAGGCGCCGACGTTGTAGCGGAGGATCCTCCCCCCTCGCCCCCCTCCTCCTCCACCCGATGAGTCCATCTCGTCCGCGTAGCCCCCGAGCAGGAGGGCCCGCGTGCGGCCGAGCTCGCCGAGGAAGCCGTAGCCGGCGTCGCGCAGCAGGCCGTCGGTCGTCGTCACCGGCAGCGCCTTGCCTCCGCGCGGGTCCCAGACGCGCAGGCCGTCCACGATGGCGGTCTCGGGCCACACGACGAGCTCGGCGCCCCGCTCGGCGACGCGGCGCGACCCGAGCTCGTAGGCCACGCGGTTGCGGCCGCGCTCGTCGGTGCCGTTGCGCTCGGCGCGGCGCTTCACCTGGCTGCCGACGTTCGCCTGGACGATGCCGACGCGCAGGTGCGAGGTGGCGGCGGCGTCCTCGGCCTCGACGGCGCGCAGGCGCAGCCACCCCCCGCCGTAGAGCGCGAGGCCGACGGCCAGGGTCACGACCGCCGCGCGGAGCCGGGCCGGGCGGGCGGGATCGTCGGCGAGGGCCCAGCGCAGCCCCTCGTGCAGCGGCGCGGCGAGGGAGAGG
>JAYTCP010000115.1:0-19766 GCA_043736435.1 Planctomycetia bacterium
AGAGCAAACGCCGCAGCTTTTCAGAAAAGCTGCGGCGTTTGCTCTGGCACGGTACCGCTCAGAAGTCGAACGAGACCGAGAAGAGGACGCTGCGCCCGAGCGCGGGCAGCCGCGCCAGCGGCTCGGTGTAGGACTCGTCGAGGAGGTTCATCACGCCCAGGGTGGCCCACAGGGCGCGGCGGTTCCCGAAGGACCACCCGACGCCCCCGAGGATCTCGGCGGTCACGAACGAGTCGCCCGAGTCGTCGGGGGAGAAGCCCTGGTCGAGCCCGCCACGGGCCGCGGCCTCGACGAACCACCGCCGCACGCCGCACTTCGGCTCGTAGCAGTTCGACAGGCGCGCACCGGCGCGTCCGTGGAGCGGCATCGGGCGGACGACCGCGTGGTCGTCGCTGAACGTGACGCCGGCCGTGCCGAAGAGCTCGAGGCCCTCGCACGTGCACGGATTTGGGCGGTACGAGCCCGCCACCTCGCTGCCGTAGAGCACGACGTCGCCGACGTTCGACCACACCTGGTCGGTGCCGATGTCCTGGCGGCCGATGTAGTCGCCGATCCAGTGGGCGTACACGGCGGCCTGGAACGACCACAGGTTGAACCGCGACGCCTTGACGCCGATCTCGCCGTTCAGGGACTGCTCGAAGTCGAGGTCGGGGTCCGGGAAGACCGTGATCCCGTCGAGGACCGCCACGCTGAACAGCTCGGACAGGCTCGGGTGGCGCTGGCCGTAGGAGGCGTTGCCGAAGACCGTCCAGCAGTCGGACACGTGCCGCGCGGCGCCGCCGGCAACGCCCCAGAGGAGGTCGGTGCTGTCCTCGCCCGTGCGCGTGTCGGAGATGTAGTGGAAGTCGAGGCGCGCGCCCAGGTGGACGTCCCAGCACCCGCTGTGCGTCTCGTCCTCGATGAGCCCCGTGATGCGCAGCTCCTCGGCCTCGAACGTCGCGACGCCCTGCACGCACACGCCCGGATCGGCGAGCGTCGTGACCGTCGCGTCGGGGTACCAGCGGTCGTACAGGGCGCGCGCCGGCCCCACGCCCTCGGCGCGGCACAGGATCGACTCGGTGCGCTCGAGGCGCGCGTAGCCCACGGACAGCTCGGCCCAGGTGTCGTGGCACGGGAGGATGTAGAGGTTGCCCTGGAGGCTGAAGTCGAACCGCTTCACCTTGTCGGTGCTCGCGATGCCGTTCGTGCCGCCGAGCGTGGTGTTCTGGTCGTCGTTCTGGAAGAAGCTGTCGAACGACAGGCTCATCCTCGATCCGTGGAACACGGGCCCGAGCTGGGCGGAGGAGAGCGTCAGGCCGAGGAAGAGGCGCTCGTAGCTCGGCTGGTTGTAGAGGTCGCCGCCGCCGAGCGGGCCGCGGATGTCCTGCGCCTTCACGTACTGGCCGGTGAACCCGATCGTGCTCTGGTTGTCGAGGAAGTAGTCGAGCGCGAGGTCCGCCGCGATCGAGCTGTACGTGCTCGGGTCGAGCGTGCCGTCCGGCGTGGTCATGTCGCCGTGGTCCTCGTACGTCACGCCGCCGAGCGCCGCCACGCGGCCGCTGCCGCCCTCGAGGCTGACCCGCTCGCGGAACCGCTGGTCGGCCGAGTTGTACGACGTGTTCACGTTCCCGAGGATCGTGGGGCACTCGTGTCGGTGCGGGCGCCGGGGCACGATGTTGATCACGCCGCCGCCGGCGTCGGCCCCGCGCAGGTACGCGCCGGGCCCGTGGTAGACCTCGACGCGCTCCGTCGACTCCGGGTCCCACAGCGACAGCGTGCTGCCGGCCACGCCCAGCGCCTGGGTGCTCGGCCACACGCCGTCCGTCAGGATCTTCACCCGGTCGCCGCCGAGCCCGCGGATCACGGGCATCGCGAGGAACGGGCTGCCGCCGTCGGCGACCATCACGTTCGGGAACCGCCGCATGAGCTCGCCGAAGCTGAGCGGGCGCCACTCCTCGATGTCGCGGCGCTCGAGCACGTCCACCCACTGCGGGATCCGACGCACCTCCTTGATGCGGCCGTCCATCGACACCTCGCGGTCGTGCTTGAACACGATCGCCCGCGGGTCGAACGGGTCCGGCGGCGGCGGCGGCGGCGGCAGCGGGAGGCTGCGGTCCTTGTGCCACAGGTCCCAGCCCTCGATCTCGTTGTCCGGCGGCGGCGGCTCGGCCGGGCGGGCGCGCGAGGGCGCGGTCGGCGCGGGCGGCGGCCCGGGCGGCATGGCGAACTCGGGCGGAGGAGGAGGGGGCGGCGGGGGAGGAGGCGTCGGCGTCCCCGCGGGCGGAGTGTCCGGAGCCAGGGGCGCAACCGGCGCGTCGGGAGCGGGCGGGTCGGCCGGGGCCTCGGGGGCCGGCGGCGCCTCGGGGGCCGGCGGACCGTCGTCCGCCCGGGCGCTGCCGAGGCCGCAGGCAAGGAGGGCGGCGATGCCCAGGCAAACTCGCGACCTGAAGTAACGGCGCGTCGCCATCGAGGACGTCTCCCTCACCCGAGGAACCCGAAACCGCGGAGGATACCGGCCCCCCACCCAAGGGGCAACGCAGCATCCCGAATCCCTGGATCGGTCAGGACCGCCGGGAGCAGGACGCCCCCCGGCCGGGTCCACCCCGGGTGGGATGGCTCCGATCCGGCGGGGTATAACGCCCCCCCGCCTCGCGGAGAGGTGGCAGAGTGGCCGAATGCACCGGCTTGCTAAGCCGGCATACTCGCAAGGGTATCGGGGGTTCGAATCCCCCCCTCTCCGCCAACCCCATTCCGAGTGGGCTCATCGCGCGATCCGACGGGGGAATCCCTGCCGCCACCGACCGACCTGGGGAAGAGCGGCCGGTGTGTTCGACCTCCGGAGGACGTACACCGGCCTCCGACGATCTCGAAAAAAGCAGAGGTAGGGGCAGGGCACAGGTTGGGGTGCCAAACACGTCGATCCAGCGATGGACTCCCAGGCTCCAGCCCAGGACTACCGAGGTCTCGCCTCCAGCACGATCGCTTCAGTTGAAGACATGAACTTCTCGATCTCTTGGCGTGCGAAAGGCCAGCGGGTGTCGTCGTCGCCGTAGTCCATGGGGAAGTACTCGATGATCTGATCGACGGTCCACGGGGCGAGAGACGCTTGGTAGTCCTCGTACTGATCCTGCAACTGGCGCCAGGTGGCTTCTGGTCGTTTGACGAGCAGCAAACCCGACTTAAGGAACACGAGATGTGCTCGCGGCTTGCCCATTTCGACGGCCTACTCCGTAATGAACTCGACCTCTCGGACATGGCGGACATGGCGGACTACGCAAGCGGCACCTGCCCGAGCGAAGAGTGGCACCCCGACCCAATCACGCTGCCCCAGACTTGGTGCGCCTCCACGCGAGCCGGAGGCGACGTCCCGTCGCAGCGCAATCGCGTAGGTACAGGTTGATCAAGGACTGGTACGGCAACTCCAGTTGCTGCGCCAAGCGCTTGAAGTACGCGATCGTTTCTTCCTCCAGGCGCAGAGTGATCGGCCTCTTGAGCCGCCGCGCGTACGGGTTCCGGCGCGCCGCACTGAAATCGTATTCCTTGCGCATCATGTGTTCCTCTCGAGGTAGTGTCGCCGCTCCGGGCGCGTCGCCTTGCGGGCAGAGATGATCCGGATCACGTTCGTGGCCTCGCGGTCGCAGTGGACGACGACCAGCACCCGAAGGAGGGCGCTCATCCCCAGCAGGACGAAGCGCTCCTCCTCAGCGGAGTGATCGGGGTCCAGGATGAGAAGCGCGGCCTCGTCCGCGAAGACCGTGAGCGCCTCTTCGAACGTGACGCCGTGCTTGGCGCGGTTTGCGCTCGCCTTGCGGGGGTCCCAGTCGAAGCGGAGACGGTCCACGCCAGACAGGATACCCTTGCGTATGTACAATGTACATTGATCGATGCCGCGAACGAGCACGAGGATTCCGGCTTGCTAAGCCGGCATACTCGCAAGGGTATCGGGGGTTCGAATCCCCCCCTCTCCGCCATATATCCCCCCCTGTGTGGCGGGGTTACGCGATCGCCTGGGCCGTCCTCCCTGCGCGCTACAAGGGCTCTCAGGGGCCCACGTCGGCGAGTCCACGAGATCGGGGGAGCCTTCGATGGCAGTAGAGATCCGATAGCGGACGACGCGCAGGGGCCCGCGTGTCGCCTACCTGCAGTGGCGCGAGGGGCTGGAGAACGTGCACAGCAAGGCGCTAATCAAGGGCACGCGCTGTCCCTGGCTGGGGGTTGAGTCCCTTGCGTGCCGGCGTCAGGTCCGCGCCTCGGCTTAGGACACGGCCGAAGCGTGCGCCGAATCGGGGTGGGCACGGTCGTCGGCGCGGGAGCCACGGCGCCGCCCCCGACGGCAGCGCTCGCGGTCACTTCGGCTGCTCGGGTTCCTTCGCCGCCTCGTCGTCCTCCCGCTGCCTCCGGAGAACCTCGGCCGCCACTTCCCGCTCCTCGACGATGCAGCCGTAGCAGGCGTGGATCTTGACCGGGGAGGCCTTCACGGCGTCGATCGCGGCCCGATCGGCGTCCGTGAGCACTTCCCCTCCCTTCGCGAGGCGCTCGAGTCCCTCGATGGCGTAGAGGCGACCCTCGGGATTCGCGCTCCGCAGGAGCGCTCGGAGGAGTCGGGCCGCCTTCGCCTTCACCAATGCTTCAACGGCCGCTCGGCCCGGCGGCGGGCCCCCGTCCTCACCGTACATGCGGCCGTAGACCAAGTTCGACAGCGCGCCGTCGAGCAGCTCGAACTCGCTGCGCAGGGAATCGGGGACCTCCACCCCCGGCCTCGGCCCGAACTGCGTCTCAAGAGCGGCGCGGTGCGCCTTCCGCCTCGCCTCGTCGGACCACGAGTATCGCACCGCATCCTCGGTCACGACGACGGGCGCCTTTCCCCATGCGTCCCGAAGTACCCCGGCCGCCGACCTGAAGTCCGAGCCCCCCGTCATCGGGCAGTCGACCCGCACCTCGACGATCCGGTCCTCCCGGACGAGCGCGCTCACGTCGATCATGAAGTAGCCGCCCGAGAGTCGCACGTTGACGCGCCGGGCCCCGCCCCCGACGTCCCGGTCCTCTGGCTCGACGTCGCTCGCGTCGCCCCCCGCCGCGTCGGTCCCCGGCTTCGCCGCGGGCGGCTCCACCGCCGCGATCCACTCCTTCGCGGGACGATCCCCAGGCGGCAGAGCCACGGCGAGCCGGGCGATCATCGCCCGGTCCATGGCGATCCACTCCTTTTCGAGACCGTCGTCTGCCGCGAGGGTGAAGCCGGGGGCGGCCAAGGCAACGATCGCTATGGCGAGGGCTGTTCTCACGGGGCTCGACTCCGGTCCGGGGTGGCGGGTCTGCATCCGCTCCTCCATCCTACGAGCGAACGGAGGCGCCCGCTTCCGCGGGGACGCCTACGGCGGCGGCACGCTACGTACGCCTACGGGGACCGAGGTTCCCTTGGGCAGGCGCGCGTCGCCGCGAGGAACGTGTGGAGGCTGGTCCGCGTCAGCACCCACGTCAGCACGCGCGATTTCCGTTGACCGCTTGAGCCGCTATTGCGCTTTGTGCCGCTTGAGGTACAGGGTCCCTAACGCGCGATGAAACGCCCTAAGCCTCGTAACCACGCGGACATGACGCAATGTGGCTCGCCAGATTGCTAAGCCGGCGTACTCGCAAGGGTACCGCGGGTTCGAATCCCGCCCTCTCCGCCACACCCACTCGGCATGGGCCTGACGCGCCGGCCACGAGGGGGACTCCCCACGCGCAGCCACCTAGGAAGGCGAAAGAGAGCCCCAGACCACCCAGGGTTGCCGGCGTACACCGGCTTCGAGGAATCCAGGGGACCAGGGGAGGATCGAACACAAGTCGGTGGGCCAGAGGTGGTCGGGGGAGCCACGCGCAGGCCGGCACGTCTTTCACTCGCATGCCGGTGCTACGGTGCCTGTTTCAGTGGAGGTTAGGACCATGGCCAAGAGCAGTGGTTGCCGGGTTTCGATCAAGAGTGCGGATCTGACCTTCGAGCAGACGGTCCCGCTCGTGACCTCGGGCATCTCTACACGGACTGCGGGGAGCCCCAGCTCGACCGGCGCGACGGGGTAGAATCCTGAGGCTGGAGGATCTCCGATGCGACGAGGGTTGGCTGCGGTGTTCGTGACGTGCGCACTGTTCCCTGCGTGCGGCGCAGAGGACGGGCCGACGCCGGTCGCCTTCGACCGGGACTCCGACAGCCGGTCCGTCTACGCGGGGGCCCTCCGGGACGCATATCAGTCTCTGCATTGCACCCGCTTCGTGGTCGATCCGATCGCGCGGCTGGTCTGGTCGCCGGCGGAAGTCCGAGACCGTCTCCCCGAAGTGGAACCCGAGACCCTGGCCGACTACGCGCGCCAGACCGACAACGCCCCGCTGCCCCGCGACCTGGACCTGGGCCGACCGATCGACTGGTTCGGCAAGCCCGACTGGAACCGACTCGACCCGCCCGCTTCCTGGCCCGGGTTCGACGCGAAGTTCCCCGACTCCGGGGGCTGGTTCATCTTCTCCCCGGTCGGCTTCTCCACGGACGGAACCGAGGCTCTCGTCCACATCCAGCGCAACGGCGGACCCCGCGATGCCGAGGGAACGCTCGTGCTGCTCGACCGGAAGCACGGCCGGTGGGTCGTGCGAAAGAAGGCGCACACGACCGTCTCTTGACACGGTGGTCCCATCGCTCGCTGCGCCGGCGCACCACATACAGGCTGCCGCCGCGGTACGAGTGAGAAGCCGGCGTTTGTCTTGTCTCAATGCACAACATCAGCTTGCTAAGCCGGCATACTCGCAAGGGTATCGGGGATTCGAATGCCCCCCCTCTCCGCCAAACGCTCAACGACGCCCGCTGCGAGTGGGCCTCGGCATGAGTCCGAATCCCACCGACCGTATCGCCGTACCGCGGGAAGCGCTCTCAGAGCACTGCTCGACCCGGAACGGAACGGGCACCCGGAGGCGCGCACCGGCTCCGAGCGATCCCGAAACAACTGTGCCTTCCGGCCCCCTGCAAGGGGGACCGTGGAATCGAATGGGTCGCTCCGCGTAGACTCCCTTCCAGGCGGCGACGGTCCCGCAACTCGGCGTCTGCGACATGACGCGATCGGCCAAGTGGCCAAGACACCCCCCAGTAGGCCCAGCGGAGCGGACGCGAAGGACGGAGGCTCCATGGCTCGAGTGAAGGAGACCCGCCTGGAGGCCGACCTCGTGCGGCGCGCGCGGGCGGGGGACGAGGCGGCGGTACGGGAACTGTTCGAGCGGCACGTCGAGGACCTTCGCCGCCGCGTCCGGCGGCGCATTCCCGTGCTCGCACGACGGAACGTGTCGGGTTCGGACGTGATCCAGGAGGCCTATCTCGCGGCTTTTCTGGGCCTGGCGCACTTCGAGGACCGTGGAGAGGGGTCGTTCGGCAAGTGGCTGGCGGGGATCCTCGACCACAAGATCCGCGACGAGGTCCGGCGCTACCTCGGGACTGAGAAGCGGGCCGCTGAGGAGGTGGCAACGGACGCTGCGTCGATCCCCAGTCGCCAGCGGACCCCGTCGTCGCAGGCGGAGGCGTCGGAGGATCTCGAGCGGCTCCGGCGTTCGATGGACCGACTGGCCCCGGCCGACCGCGAGATCCTCGACCTCGTCCACCGGCAGGGCCTCAAGTTCACGGAGGCTGCCGAGCGCCTGGGGATCACGCCGGACGCGGCCCGCATGCGCCACGGGCGCGCGCTCTCCCGCGTGGCGGAGCAGATGAAGGAGGGCGGCGCCAAGGAGGATTCGGCGTCGTGAGCACGGCGGCGGAAAGGGCGGAGGACGTCGTCGCGCTTTGGAAGGAGAGCAGCGACCGGGGGGAGGCCGTGACCCCGGACGACCTCGTCGGCCTCCACCCCGACCTCGCCGACGAGATCCGCCTGCGGCTCGGCCTGCTGGACCTCCTCGACCGTGCCATGCGGGAGGAGTCGCCGGCGCCCGCCCCGGTCCTCGACCCGGAGTTCCGGATCCTCCGCGAGATCGGACGAGGAGGCATGGGGGTCGTCTACGAGGCCGAGCAGGTCTCGATGCGCCGCATCGTCGCGGTGAAGGTGCTCTACCCCGCCGTCACGTCCCGTCCGAAAGCGGTCGAGCGGTTCCGCCGCGAGGCGCAGGCGGCGGGCCGCCTCCACCACACGAACATCGTCCCCGTCCACGGCTTGGGCGAGGCTCAAGGCGTCTGCTTCTACGTCATGGAGCGCATCCATGGGCGCCCGCTCTCGGACGTGATCGGCGACCTGCGGAGGCTCGGCACGCGCGGGGGGGATCCGGCTTCGGAGACGGCCCCCACGGCGCTGACGTCCACGTGCCGCGGCCGCTCCTGGTACCGCCGCGTCGCGGAGGCATTCGCCGGCCTGGCGGAGGCCCTCGAGCACGCTCACGCTCAAGGCGTCCTCCACCGGGACGTGAAGCCCGCGAACGTGCTGCTGGACCGCGACGGGACGCTTAAGCTGACCGACTTCGGCCTCGCCCGCACGGAGGGCGACCTGGCTCCCCTGACCGTCACGGGCGACCTGGTCGGGACGCCCGCGTACATGAGCCCCGAGCAGGCGAAGCCCGGCCGTAGATCACTCGACGGGCGCACCGACGTCTACTCGCTCGGCGCGACGCTCTACGAGTTCCTGACGCTGCGGCCGCCCCACGAGGGCGCCACCTTCCACGAGGTGTTCGCTCGCGTCCTGACCAAGGACCCGGTCTCCGTGCGAAGACTCGATCCGCGCGTACCGAAGGCCCTCGAGACGATCGTGCTCGCGTGCATGGAGAAGGACGTCGGCGGCCGGTACGGGAGGGCGGGCGACCTCGCGCGGGACCTGAGGCTCTTCGCCGCCGGCGAGACACCGCGTGCACGGCGGGCAGGTCCCCTGTCTCGGGCGCTTCGCTCCGTGAGACGCCATCCCGCGAGGTACGCGGTGGCGGCGCTCCTGAGCCTCGGAGCCGCTGCGACGATCGTCATGACGTCCCGGGCCCGTGACTCGGACGACGCGCGACGCGTCGCGGAGTACCGGCTGCTCCTTCAGCGTGCCGTGGTCCAACCGCCGCCGGACCGGCAGGAGGGACGCTCCTGGGCCGAGGCGTTCTACCAGCAGGCGATCGCGCTCGCTCCGGAGCGTTACGAGGCGTACGAGGCGCGAGCCTTCATGGGCGGCGGCGCACTCGCCGAGCGGCTCGCGGACGTGGATCTCGCCCTGGCGCGCGGCATGCGTCCGGCGAGGGCCTCCCTCCTGAAGGCCTACCTCTTTGCGACGAACGACCGCGATCGTGAGGCCGAGGAGGCGATCGCGTCCGCGGGGAGTCCGAGCGTGGCGGAGGAGCCGCTCGCCGGGCTGGTGGCCGCAGCCCGCGCCTCCACGACCGGCGACAAAGGGTCGGCCGAGGTCCATCTCCAGCAGGCGCTGTCTCGTCTGCCCGTCGACTCCCTGCTCCGGCACGCCGCCCTCTCGAACCTCCTGACGCTGCACCTGGATCTCGGCGAGCACGCCAAGGCACTCGCCGACGTCCACGCGCTCAGGACCCTCGGGGACGATCGCCTCAGGCTCCGTTCGGTCGAGTGCTGGCTCTGGCGGCGACTCGATCGCGCGGCCGATGCCGACGCCGCGGCCGAGGCTCTCACAGAGCGGGCTCTCGAGCATCGCAACGACGCGTTCGTCGTCGCCACGGAGTGGCTGGTGCTTCGAGCCGACGACTGGGTCGAGCGACTCACCGAGCGCGCCACCGGGAAGTTCCCCGAAGACGGTGACCTCTGGGGCGCACACGCCCAGGTCTCGACCCGGCGCTATCGCTTCGACGTGGCCCTGGCCGCGTGGGAACGAGCGACCGCTCTCGGGCCGGAATGCGGCTTCTTCACAGCCCGTCAGGCCTGGACACTGATGCTTGCAGGACGCAGCGCCGATGCCTTGGCGGCGTCCGAACGCGCATGTCGCCTCTCGCCGGACGACGACGAGGTGTGGCCGACGCGGGCCGACGTCTGCCGACAGACCGGGGCCTTGGAGGAGGCGGAGCGGGCGGCGCGGCGAGGGCTGGGGATCACCCCCCACCGTGACCATGCGGAGCGCGCCCTCGCGGCGGTGCACATCGCGCGCGGGAGGCTCGCCGAGGCCGAGGGTCTCCTCGTCCGGCTGGTCGCGCGGACGCCGAGGGACGCCACCAACCGGATGTACCTCGGTCGGCTGCGGTTGCAGCAAGGGCGCTGGCAGGACGCCCTGGGTGAGGTGGATGCGGCGCTCGAGCTGGCCCGGGACGACGCCGAGCTCCTCCGGATGCGCGGGGAGGCACTCCGGAAGCTGGACCGTCCCAAGGACGCGGCCGACGCGCTCCGCCGTTCCGTCGCCCTGCGACCGCGCGACGTCCAGACTCTGTACCTCCTGGGGCGACTGCTCCACTCCAAGCTGGGTCTTCATGCGGAGGCGGCGGAGGTCCTGCGTCGACTCCTCGCGATCGACGCGAAGCGTGCCGACGCATGGCACGCGCTCGGCGGCGCCCTGAAGTCCATGCGCGACGCCGAGAAGTCGCTCGAAGCCTACGGGAAGGCACGTGCCCTCGACCCGCGCAACATCGTGTACCTGTCGGACGAAGGCTCCCAGCTGCTCGAGGTGAAGCGACCCGCGGAGGCCCTTGCGCTCCTCGAGCAGGCCCTGGAGCAGGACCCCAACGACGTGATCAGCCGCTACAACAAGGCGCTTGCCCTTTCGGATCTCGGGAGGAAGGAGGACGCGCTCCGTGAGTACGAGGAGGTGGCCCGCCGCGATCCGACGGACGGCACGGCGCTCGCGGAGGCGGCCAAGATCCTCAGCGAGACCGGCCAGCATCAGCGCGCGATCGACGCCTATGCGAAGGCGGTCGCGGCCCAGCCGAAGAACGTGGTGCTCCGGCACGGCCAGGCCCTGACGTGCCTCGTGGCGAAGCGCTTCCCCGAGGCGGAGGCAGCGGCGCGGGAGGCTCTGGCGCTCGCGCCCGGGGACGCGGAGTGCCTGAACATGCTGGGGAGGGCCCTGTCGCGTCGCGGGAAGATCGAGGAGGCCGTGCCCCATCTTCAGGCCGCCTGGCGGTCCATGCCGGACCGCCTCCGATACGGCACGGAACTCGCCGCCGCGCACCTGATGCTGGATCGCCAGGCGCTCGCCGTGGACGTGCTCAGGGACGCCCTGCAGCGATTCCCCGACGAGCGGTGGCTGCACGCGCAGATGGCCTTTGCCCTCGCCGACGCGGCCGATCCAGCGGTGCGGGACGCGACGAAGGCGGTGATCCACGGCCGACGCGCCGTCGAAGCGCCGGGAGCCGGGGCGTTCGAGTGGTTCTGCCTCGGCTGCGCGCTCTACCGCGCCGATCGGCTCGCGGAGGCGATCAAGGGCCTCGAGAAGGCTCGCGCGCTCGCCCCCGACCGCGTGGACCCTGCGGCTTCCTACTATCTCGCGATGGCCCTGCACGGGTCGGGCAGCACGCCGGACGCACGGGCGGCGTTCGATCGGGCGGAACTGTTGCGCGGCGCGGAGGAACACCAGGACGCGCAGACGCGCCGACACGCGGAGGAGGCAGCGCAGGTGCTGGGCCTGAGTCCGGCACCGGGGAAGTGAGGGGGCGCCGGAGGAGAAGCCATGGAATCCGAACCGGATCGGCCGTTCGGTTCCGGGAAGTCCCCGCGATAGGTTACGGGGGGCCGGGTTGTCGCAAGTTCGCGGCGTCCGCCATACCCCACGGGAGGGGTTGCCCATGCGCGCAGTCCGTATCGGTGGTCTGGTTCTCGTCGCGACGATGGTAGTGGGGCTGGGAACGTCCTCGGCGCGGGCCTCGGGGATCTCCGGGGAGCTCGACGTCGGCTTCGGGACGGCAGGGGCCGTCACGGCGCCCGACCAGCTGGCGTCGGTGGTGGTCGCCCGCGGATCCGACGGGGCCGTGGCGACCGGCGGCCGTCGCCTGAAGGGGATCCTCAACAACGTCACGACCTACGGGTGGGTGATCCGGCAGTACACGGCCCTCGGACAGGTGGACACGTCGTTCGCCGGGGGCGGCCCCTTCACCCGATTCGGCGACTACGGCACGGACCAGGTCTACGCGCTCGCGTTCGACGCCTCCGGCCGGATCCTGGCGGCGGGGAACGTGACGTTCCAGGAGGTCTCCGGGAGCGGACGCCGGCAGACCGTCTCGTACGTGGCGCGCGGAGTCGTCCTGAGGCTCAGTAATGGTGGGCTCGACTCGACGTTCGGCACCGGCGGCCAGGTCGAGCTGGGATTCCCTGTCCAGGGGTTGGCGACGCTGCCGGGGGGGAAGATCCTCGTGGCCGGGCCGAGCAACGGCTGCCCCGCGACGGCGCGGCTGCTTTCCGACGGTTCGCTCGACACGACCTACGGCTCCGGCGGCGTCGCGGTAGACGCCCGCTCGGCGGACGCGTGCAGCCGGGTCATGGGCGCCGCCGTCCAGTCCACCGGCGCCGCCGTCGTTGCTTGGCGCGGTAGCCGCACGACGAAGTCGAAGGGCAGCACGACGACGGTGCAGATTTGGCACGTCACGCGCATGACGGCCACGGGCAACCCCGACTCGACGTTCGCGTCCGCCGAACGAGCGGACCACTACGCGGGCGGCCTCGTGGTGGGCCCCGACGACCGCGTCTTTGCGACCGGGAGCACCGTGCTGAACCCGAACCCCTCCCAGGTCGTGGTGACCGCGGCGGGTGCAAACGGCGCTCCGGACTTCTCTTTCGGTGGCACTGGGGAGAAGACCTGGACGTCGCACGCCACGCAGATCAGCGTTGGGGCACCCGTCCTCCAGTCCGACGGCGCCCTGGTGGTCCCCTCCCACTTCTCCGACGGCGCGTGGCGGGCGGCGCCGGTCCGCCTGCTCGCCGACGGGACGCTCGACGCCTCGTTCGGACCCTCGGGCGAGGGGGACGCACTGAGCCTCGGAACCGGCGTCCAGACCCGGGCTTGGGGTCTCGCTCTCGCGCCCGACGGCGGGATCCTGATGGTCGGCGACTACATAGACTCGTCCGGGGGCCGCAGCTACGTGGCGCGGTACGTTCCGTAGCCCCACTCCTCTTCCGCCGCCGAAACGGCCGGCGGTCCGGCGCACCCGGCGTTCGGGGGCCGTCGCGCCCACGGGAAGGTCCGATCGAGCCGAGGGTCATCGCGACCCGCGCGCGACCTCGCCGCCGCCGTCCATGGGGACGGCGGCGGCGATCTCCGCCGTTCCGGGGAGAAGCCTGCTGGCGTGCGCCCGATCAGAAGCTCACGGCGGGAGAACTCGCGGAAGCGGTCGGGTTCACGAGCTTGAGTGGCGGTGATCTCGGATACGGCGCGTATGCGGCGAGGCTCTCGGCCGAGACCCGAAGCTCCACATCGCGATTCTCCCCACCTTCGCAGACGACGAACCGCGGGGGACGGAGTTCCTCCGGGGGACGATGATGCCGGAGGTGCTCAGCGCACTCGAGGATCTGCGCTGGCTGGGCAAGGGCTCGAAGCAGGAGAACCCGCAGCGTCAGCTCGCGAGCGAGGCCATAGCTGCGCGCAGCCTGTGGCGTGCTCGCCAAGTAGATGTTGATCGTGCTGACCGAGCCGTGGCCCGCGGGGTCACGCGCGGTCACGATGTCTCAGACCCCGCGGGCGAGGAAGCGGAGTCGGTCCACGCCGGACAGCATGCCTCGATGTATGTACGCTGTACGTCGATCGATGCAATGGACGACGACCACCACTCGGGCTTGCTGAGCCGGCATGCTCGCAAGGGTATCGGGGGTTCGAATCCCCGCCATACGCCCGAGGCCCAGGTGAGGTGGGCTGCGTCGCGCGCGCCGGGAGGGGGAGTCCCTGCCGCGACCGGTCGACCTGGGAGAGAACGGCCGGTGCGTCCGGCCGCTGGAGGACCTACACCGGCCTCCGAGGAGTCCCGAGCGGAACACGACGGCCGACGAGCACAAGTCCGCGCGTCAGAACTCCTGCGTGGTCCAACAAGGGGAAGCTACAGCGGCAAATGGAGCGAGAAGTACCCACGGAACTTTCCGGGGCCGTTCTACAGCACGACGGACAACTTGAACTCGCTCGCAGCGTGTGGAGCCTCGGGAGATCCGAAGATCGGACCCGCGGATCAGCCTCGACTGATCCTGTACTCGCATGGGACAGACGGGACGGAGTGGATCTGGCGTCAACCTCGGAGCGCTCCGGAGACTCGCCGTCTGCTCGTCGCGATGGCCAACGACGAAGCGAGCAGCTATGCGTGCGACGGGAACGCGCACTGGGACCGCACCTCGATCCAGCAGTGGTGGGCATCGCGTGAGAACGTCTTGTCGTGGGCTCGTGACGGCCTTCGAACCACTGCGGACGACAGTGCGAGCTACGTGCAGGGCGGGAGGGAAGCGACGGATCACCGAGCGCTGCGGGCGCTTTTGGGGTACTACGAGAGTGACGCCCGGGATGATCTTCGCCGGTACGCGTACTTCCTGTGCGAGGGACGTCTGCCGGGTCCAGGCGAGTCGCTACCCGCAATCTGAGCTCGCGAGGCTCGGGGCCAGGGAAGTCGATGTCACCCGGCCAGCGACGGCCCGTCGCCCGTGCGACTTCTTCCCGGCACGTCCCGGGGTGGGATCGGGTGAGTCGTCGGGAGAGGGAGCGAGGCGTCCGGGTAGAATGCGTCCCGTCGGCACTCGATCGGGGGGCCGCCGCCCCGACTGCGTGCCCCCCACGCGAGGAGAGAGCCGCACCCCTCAGGAGGTCGCCTTGCACCGCCACGGAGTCGCGCTCGTCCCCCTCGCCGTCCTGTGCGCGGCGTGGTCGGTGGTCGGCGGGTTGGGAGCGGGTCCCGAGGCAGCGGGCGCCCCGCCGGAGCAGGCCCCCCTTCGCTCGGCCTCCCAGGTCGTGGTCCGGGGGAAGAAGACGTTGGAGCTCGCGATCCGGGCCGCGATGCCCACGGCGGCACCGGGGTCCCCGGCACCTCTCGTGGCGCTCGTGATCGACGTCACGCCCAACGTCGTCAAGCGCGGCGAAGTCCTGCGGTCGACCCTCGCTCGCCTGCAGGACGACGCCGGGTTCGCGCGTGAGCTGCGGGTGACGTCGATCGGCAAGAGCCTGGGCGCGGCGGTCAAGTCTCCCGACGATCTCGACAAGAACGTCAAGGCGGTCCTCAAGAAGGAGACGCCGGTCGTCAACACGATGCTGGAGCTGCGAAAGTCGCTCGCGTCGCTCCGCGAACCGGCGGTCGCCTTGTACCTGTGCGACTGGCGCTTCGAGGACGACTACCAGGTCGACGCACTCGCCGCGGAGCTTGCCGACCGCAAGGTCGTCCTCAGCGTCGTCGGGACGGAGGCCGCGTTCGGGCGCGCGTGGACGGACGGCAGCGTCGGGCCGGGCGATCGATTCTCGGGACGCATGCCGATCACCGGCGACTACTTCCCGGGCATCGGACGGAGTCCGTTCGGGAAGCCCGCCGCCGACGCGCCGTGGCACGGAGGCGACTCGGCCTATCCCGCCCTGCCGTACCGGTTCAGCGAGTTCCTCTGGACGACGGAGTTCCAGAAGCCGTCGAGGTCGACGATCCTGGTGCTGCCCCCTGGAGGGGCACGGGGCGCCATGGACGACTCGGAACCGCCCGAACCGGGAGCGGACGAGGGGAAGGGGGCGCCGGATGCCGAGGAGCCGGAGTCGCCGGAGGATCTCGGCGCCCGAATGGGCCTGCCCTCCCTGGCGGAGATGGAGGAGGCCTCGCGCACGTACCCCATCCCCTCGGGGTTCGGGCCCTACGGGCTGATGCGGCTCTGTGCCGTGACCGGCGGTCGCTACGTCCTCTGGTCGTGGAATCCCGGTGGCCGCGCCCGCGTCACGTACGACTATGGGCGTTGCGATCTCTTCGGCGCCGACCTGCGCTCCCGCGAGCGCATCCTGCCGGAGGTCTCGACCGAGCCGCTTGCCGCCGCGACGCTCGCCGCGTGGCACGCGCTCATGTCCGCGGACGGCATCGTGGACCAGACGCCGCCGCTCGAGAAGGACGGCAAGACGGCACGTGCGATCGACGACGCCCGCGTCGGCTCCGACTTCCGCTGGACGTGGGAGCACCTCTCGGACTGGAAGCTGCTGCGCAAGGCCATCGCGCGGTCGCTCCCGGCCGTGAAGGCGGCACGACAGCTCCTCGAGACGGCGCTCGGCCAGGCGAAGGACGCCGAGAGCGACGTGGCTCGACGGCGACAGGCGGACGCGCGGCTCCTCCTCTTCACCACCAAGGTGCTCGAGTTCGAGCTCCACGAGCTCGATCTCGCCACGCGAGACGTGAAGCCCGACCTCTGGCGGACGACGCCGAAGGGCAAGATCCCCGGCGCTGGATCGAAGGACTTCATCCGGGGCAAGGCGAACCTCCTCGACGAGCTCGGCATCGGCTTCGCCTCCGGCGCGGACGATTCGGCGCTCGATGCCGCCGCCGGCGAACGGATCCGGGTGGCACGCAAGGAGCACCTGGAGCGCTTCAAGGGAACGCCGTTCGGGGCGCAGATCGAGCTCGCGGACATCAGCACCTACCGCGTCGTCGAGTACCAGGTGGGCAGGCCGCCGACCCGCGGCGGCAGCCCGAGCGAGTCGGGCGGCGGCAAGCCCGCCCCGCCGACGTCGCCGGGCGGAGGATCAGGTGGCGGGGGAGGCCCGACGACCGGCAAGTAGGGGGACTCCTCGCCGGTGGCCCCCACCGAGTCTGTCGCCGGGTTCCCGATCGGTGCCCTCCGACCGCGACGCAACGCTACATGCGGCCGCGGCGCTTGAGGTCGACGACGAGAGCCTCGAAGGGTCGACGCGGCTCCCGCTTCCGATCCTCGATCGCGGCCAGGTCGTCCGCATCCACGGCGAGCCCCTCGCGCTCGCGCTCGCCGCTCTCTCCGTCATGGAGCGTCGCGGTGCGGCTGCGGGACGATGCCGACCTGCTATCTTCGGGACGTGCCCACTCCCTCGCTGTTCACGCCCTCCGACCTCGAAGCCCTGCTCGCCCGCGTCCGCGGCCTCTCGCCCTCCGCGAAGGCGCTGTGGGGGAAGATGGACGTCGCGCAGACGATGGCGCACTTGAACGTCGCGCTGCACGCCGCGCTCGGCGACACGAAGCTCGCGCGCGTGCTCCTCGGCTATCTCTTCGGCGGGCTTGCCAAGGGCGGCGCGCTCGGCGGGAAGCCGTTCGGGAAGGGCCTGCCGACCGCCAAGTCCTACGTGATCCGCGATGCGCGCGACTTCGCGAAGGAGCAGGCGCAGGTCGTCGCGCTCCTGGAGCGCCTGGGGCGCGGCGGGCCGGCCGCGATCACGACCCACCCGCATCCGTTCTTCGGGGCGCTGACGCCGGCGGAGTGGGACGTGCTCATGTGGAAGCACGTCGACCATCACCTGCGGCAGTTCGGGGCGTAGGGAGCATCCTCCATGCCGGACCGGAACGAGGATTCGACGAACGCCGGCAAGCGGAAGCGCAAGGGCAAGGACACGTCGCGCGCAGGCAAGGCCCGCACGAGGGGCGCGAAGGTCGTCCTGCTCTCGGGCGGCAACCCACAGATCGCGAAGGCGGACGGCGACGCCCCGGTACAGGCGTACATCGCCGCGATGCCGGGCTGGAATCGCGACCTCGGACGGCGCCTCGACGCGCTCATCGTGCGGAAGGTGCCCCACGTGCGCAAGTCCGTGAAGTGGAACTCGCCGCTGTACGGCATCGAAGGTCAGGGATGGATCCTGTCCATCCACGTCTTCACCCGGTACGTGAAGGTGACCTTCTTCTGCGGCACGTCGCTGCGGCCTGTTCCCCCGGGCGGCACGCCGAAGAGCAAGGACACGCGCTGGATCGACATCCACGAAGGCGACGAGCTCGACGAGCGGCAGATGGCGAGTTGGGTGAAGCAGGCCGCCGTCTTGCCCGGCTGGGTGTACGGCGTCACGTGAGACTCATGCGAGTCCGCGGGGCGTCCGCTCCGGATACGACGGCCTTGGGACAGCCCCCGCCGCCCCCAGGATCCGCGTCCCTCTAATGCCAGAGCCCGAGCACGACGGCGAAGATCAGGAACTGCATGACGTGGTAGCCCGCGTCCACCGCCCAGGAGACCATGCTGCGGTCGAGGCAGAACTGGTAGTTGATCCCGAAGCACGTCGCCACGAACCCGCCCGAGAACAGGAGCGCCCGCTTCAGAGCGAAGACGAGGTCGGGGCTCGGGCCGAGCACCCACGCGAAGACCAGGGCCGCGACGAGCGAGAACGGGATCGCGATGGCGAACGCGCGAGCGGGGTGCTTCGCGCCCGCCTTCGCCGCCACCTCTGGCCGCAGGTTGCCCGAGGCGTCGAAGTAGCCGTTGGCCTTGCCCCACGCGGTGCCGAACGCACGCTTCGAGTACCACGCGCCGCCCACGAAGAAACCCAGGACGCCCGCCACCAACGCCGCGGGGATGTTGAAGTCGCCCATGTGCCGGCCCTCCCAGGCCATGTTCCGCGGGATTCTACCCACGCGCACCGGGCCTGCCTCCCCCGGTACGCTGTCGGCATGCGTACTCTCGTCACGATCGCCGTCCTCGTGCTCCTTGGTGCGATCACCGGCACGTCGGCCGCGGCAGAGTCCACGGAGCGCACGATCGTCGTCGACGGCGCGACGCGCTCCTACCTGATCCACGTGCCGGGCACCTGGGATCGCGTCCGCCCGATTCCCGTGCTGCTCGTGTTCCACGGCGCCGGGAGCGACGCCGAGAGCATGGTGCGCGCGACCGGGTTCGATGCCATGGCCGCGGGGTCGAACATGATCGTCGTCTACCCACGGGCTCCGTCGCCGGTCCTGCGCTACGAGGTCGACCCGCCGGCCGGTCGCGAATCCGCCGACGTGCGCCTCGTCGACGCGCTCCTCGAGCGCCTGCGCGCGCGGTTCCCGATCGACGCACGGCGCATCTACGCCACGGGCTTCTCGAACGGGGCCGCGTTCTGCTACCGGCTCGCCGCCGAGCGGCCTCGGGTGATCGCCGCGATCGCACCCGTGGCCGGGTATCTCCCGCGGCTCACCCGCGGGGCCGGCGCCATCCCGATCCCGCTGGTGCACGTCCACGGCGGAGAGGACGGACGCGTCCGGCCGCCGGGGAGCCCGGGCACCCCTGGCCAGAGCATCGTCCGGACGTGGGCGGAGTGGAACGGCGCTACCGTTACACCCATCGCGGACAAGCTGCCCGGCACGGGCACGCTCGACGTGCGCCGCACGGCCTACCGGGGCCCGACGCCGCGATCCGACGCGCAGCTGCTGCTCGTCCTGGGGGAAGGCCACACGTGGTCCGGCGGGCCCGGGGGCCCGATCTCGCGCGCGATCCTCGAATTCCTGATCGCGCACCCGCGAGAAGATGCGCAGCCGGCGACCGTCGCGGAAGGAGGCGCAGTGAACCCGCTCGTCGGCCAGCCGTTCGGAGCGATCGGTGGATTGCGTTGGCTCACGCCGGAGGGCGCCCCCGTCTCGCTCGCGGCGCAGCGCCTGACGCTGTTCCGGTGGTGGACGAACGGGTGCCCCCACTGCACGGGCAGCGTGCCCACGCTCGCGCGGCTCGAGGAGCGCTATCGCGCGCGCGGCCTCCGCTTGGTGGGCGTCTATCACCCGAAGGGCGCGGCGCTCGGAGACGCGGCCGCGCGGGACTACGCGCGTGGCCTCGGCTTCACGGGCGCCCTCGCGTTCGACGACCGGTGGGCGAAGTACGTCGAGCTGCGCGACCGCGGTGGACTCGACCGCGCCACGAGCATCAGCATCCTCGTCGACGCCGACGGCGTGGTGCGGTGGGTGCATGCCGGACCGCGCATCGAGGCCGGCTCCGCCGATCTCGCCGCCCTCGAGGCCTTCCTCGA
>JAYTCP010000116.1:0-5484 GCA_043736435.1 Planctomycetia bacterium
GAACGCCTCCATGGCCTTCGCCGCGTCCTCGCGGCCATAGACGTCCTTCTCGAGCCGGCGGCACCATCCGCACCACTCGGTCGAGAAGTCGATGAACACCGCCTTCGAGGCGGCCTTCGCCTTCCCGAGCGCGTCCGCGAACGGGAGGTCGTTGGCCTCGAACGCGACGCCGTGCTGCGCGGCGGGCTCCGCGACGGGCTTCTCGGCCGGGGGGGGCGCGGCGGGAGCCGGCTCGTCGGCGGACGCGGAGAAGGGAACGGCGAGCCCGAGGCACGCGGCGATCAGGGCGCGAAGGGCGAAGCTCTGCATGAGGGACGTCTCCTCGGGACGAGCCGGCGCGAGCTAGCGTCGACCCCATCCGGGGTCCTGGAAGATCACCGAGCCTAGCAGGACAGGGAGCGGGCCCGGTCCCCCTCGGGACTCTCGGACCGGTTGCCCCCACGCGCCCCGGAGACGCTCGCGTCCGGGGGCCTACTTCGCGGCCGCATCGTCCTCGCGCGCCTTGCGCACGGCCTGGACCGCCTTGATCTTCGCGACCATCTCCTCGAGGTGCGCCTTCTCGTCGTCGTCGTCGGTCTTCTGGAAGGCCTTCTCCGCAAGAGGCAGGGCCTCGTCCACGTCGCCGATCTCGAGCAGGAGGCGCGCGACCGTCACGAGGAGGGGGAGGTCCTCGGGGTGCTTCGCCACGGCCTTCTTCCCCAACTCGGCGGCGCGCACGGGATCGAGGCGCGCCATCGCGCCCGCGAGCGCGAGCTCCTTGGTCTCGGCGCCCGTGGCGGCCTCGGACTCGACGGCCTTCTCGAAAGCCTCGGCCGCAGTCTCGAGGAGGATCGTGACGAGCTGGAGCTCGACCGGCGGCGGGAGGAGGGGCTGCCCCTTGGCCATCGCCACCTGGCGCGCCTGGAGCACCGTCCCGATCGCCGCGAGCACGTCGCGGCGCTCGTAGGCGAACTTCTGGACGACCTCGAGCAGGGCCTGGTTCGCGGCCGCGGTGCCGACGAACTCGATGGCCGCTTGGCGGTGGAGCGCGAGGCAGCGATCCTCGTCGCCCAGGATCGAGGCGGCCTTCGCGAGGGACAGCCACGCCTCCACGAGCAGGTCCGGCTTGCCTTCGAGCCTCGGGAGGAGGGCGATGAGGACCGCCTCGGCCGCCTTCGCGTCCGAGTCGAGCAGGCGCAGCCCGTACGCGCGCTGGGCCTCCACGTCGTCGGGCGCCTTCTTCGCCGCCGCGGCCAGGGCGGGCAGGGTGCGCTCCCCGCGCAGGATGCGCTCGAGCTCCTTCACCAGCGACGGGCCGTCCAGGTAGCCGAGATGGCGGTCGAGCTCCGCGCCGGTCCCATCCACCACGAGGAGCGTGGGGAAGGCGTTGATCTGGTAGGACTTCTGAAGGGCCGCCGCCTCGGAGCCGTCGCTCACCCGCACCGCGACGAACTTCTGCGTGACCAAGGCCCCGACCGGGGCCTGCTGGAACGTGGTCCGTTCCAGCTCCAGGCAGGGGCCTCACCCCTCGCTGAAGAAGTCCACGAAGAGCGGGCGCGAGGCCGCCTTCGCCTTCGCGAGGGCCTCGGCGAACGTGGTCTTCTCGAAGACGATCCCGACGGCGGAAGGCGCGGGATCGGCCGGCTTGGCGGGCACGGGCTTGCCGGGCGCGGGCGGCGCGGTGGGTGCCGGGCCGCCGGCGATGGCCGCCGCGGACGTGACCGCGAGCGCGAGGGCCGCGACCGCCGAGTGGAGGGACCTGGGCTTCATGGGCGGATCTCCGAGGACCGGGGCACGGTAGCAGGCCGGGCAGGAGGGCACCCCTCCGAGGCCGCCCCCCCACGCACTCCACGGCCCCCGTGGTCGTTCTCGGACGGCCCGGGCCACCGCGTCCGCCAATCCGAGGGAGGCCGGGCCGAGGCGGGTACAACGCGACCCTCCGCCCCGGTCAACCACCGACCGGGGCCGAGTCCCTCGGAGCCTCCCATGGACACGGCGACCGCCGCCAGCGCCCGCACGAACGCCCCCCATCTCGACCATCCCGACGTCTTCGTCCGCCGCCACGTCGGCCCGCGGCCGGAGGAGATCCAGGCGATGCTGAAGGCCCTCGGGGTCGCCTCCCTGTCGGCCCTCATCGACGAGACGGTTCCGAAGGGGATCCGCCGCAAGAAGCCCCTGGCACTCCCCCCGGCCCGGTCCGAGCACGAGCTCCTCGCGGACCTGCGGGCGATCGCCTCGAAGAACAAGGTGTGGCGCTCGTTCCTCGGGATGGGCTACCACGACACCCTCGTCCCCCCGGTGGTCCAGCGCAACATCGTCGAGAACCCGGGGTGGTACACGCAGTACACGCCCTACCAGGCCGAGATCAGCCAGGGCCGCCTCGAGGCGATGCTCAACTTCCAGACGATGGTCTGCGAGCTCTCGGGTTTGGCCATCGCGAACGCGTCCATGCTCGACGAGGGCACGGCGGCGGCCGAGGCGATGCACCTCTGCTTCGCCGTGGCGGAGAACGCGAAGGCGAAGTCGTTCTTCGTCGCGAAGGACGTCCACCCCCAGACGATCGCCGTGGTCAAGACGCGCGCGAAGGCGCTCGGCGCCCGGATCGTCGTGGGCGATCCCGCCACGGACATGCTCACGAAGGGCACGGTCGGGGCGCTGATCCAGCTGCCCTCGACGGACGGCTCCATCGTCGACCCCCGCGACTTCATCGCGCACGCGCACGAGGTGGGCGCGCGGGTCGTGGTGGCGACCGACATCCTCGGCCTCACCCTGATGACGCCCCCGGGCGAGATGGGCGCCGACGTGGTCGTCGGCAACACGCAGCGCTTCGGCGTGCCGCTCGGCTTCGGCGGGCCCCACGCGGCCTTCCTCGCCACGAAGGACGAGTACAAGCGGCAGCTGCCCGGCCGCCTCGTCGGGGTCAGCAAGGACGTCCACGGGCACCGGGGCCTCCGCCTCGCGCTCGGGACCCGCGAGCAGCACATCCGCCGCGAGCGCGCGACGAGCAACATCTGCACGGCGCAGGTGCTCCTCGCGGTCATGGCGAGCATGTACGCGGTCTGGCACGGCCCCGACGGCCTGCGCCGCATCGCGGAGCGCGTGCGCACGGTCGCCGGCCTGTTCGAGCGGGGGGTGAAGCGGCTGGGCTTCGCGACCGGCGCCGCCCCGTTCTTCGACACGGTGCGGGTGACCGTGGGCGCGGACCGCCGCTCGGCCATCGTGCGCGCGGCCGCCGCGAAGAAGATGAACCTGCGCGCGCTCGACAAGGCGACCCTCTGCGTCTCCTTCGACGAGGCGAAGGGCGAGGCCGACCTCGCCGACCTCCTCGAGGTCTTCGCGGGCGGCAAGGCCCCGGGCTTCACCGTCGCGGACCTCGCGAAGGAGGGGCCCGTCGCCGCGCTCCCGCCCCGGCTCGTCCGCACGAGCCCCTACCTCGCCCACGAGGTCTTCCACCGCTTCCGCGCCGAGCACGAGCTCCTCCGCTACATCCACCGCCTCCAGGCGAAGGACCTCTCCCTGACGACGAGCATGATCCCCCTCGGGTCGTGCACGATGAAGCTCAACGCGACGGCCGAGATGGTCCCGCTCACGTGGCCCGAATTCGGCCGCATCCACCCCTTCGCGCCGGCCGCCCAGACCGAGGGCTACCGCGACCTCTTCGCGACCCTCGAGGCCTGGCTCGCCGAGATCACGGGCTTCGCCGCGATCTCGCTCCAGCCCAACGCCGGCTCCCAGGGTGAGTACGCGGGCCTGCTCGTGATCCGCGAGTGGCACCGCAGCCGGGGCGAGGGCCACCGCACGGTGTGCCTGATCCCGCAGTCGGCCCACGGGACCAACCCGGCGAGCGCCGTCATGGCGGGGATGGCGGTCGTGGTCGTCGCCTGCGACGCGAGCGGCAACGTGGACGTCGCCGACCTCCGGGCGAAGGTGAAGGAGCACGCGGCGAACCTGGCCGCCCTCATGATCACCTACCCCTCGACGCACGGCGTGTTCGAGGAGTCGATCGAGGAGATCTGCAAGGTGATCCACGCGGCGGGCGGCCAGGTCTACATGGACGGGGCCAACATGAACGCCCAGGTGGGCCTCACGCGCCCGGGTGACTTCGGCCCGGACGTCTGCCACCTCAACCTCCACAAGACGTTCTGCATCCCGCACGGCGGCGGCGGTCCCGGCATGGGCCCGATCGGCGTCGCGGCGCACCTCGCCCCGTTCCTCCCGAGCCACCCCGTGGTCAAGACCGGCGGCGCGCAGGCGATCGGGCCGGTGTCGGCGGCGCCGTGGGGCAGTCCCAGCATCCTCGTGATCCCCTACGCCTACATCGCGATGATGGGCGCGGACGGCCTCCAGCACGCGACCGAGGTCGCGATCCTCGCGGCCAACTACATGGCACACCGCCTCGAGCCGCACTTCCCGGTCCTCTACAAGGGCGGGAAGGGCCGCGTGGCCCACGAGTTCATCCTCGACCTCCGCCCGCTCAAGGAGCTCTCCGGCATCGAGGCCACCGACGTGGCGAAGCGCCTGATGGACTACGGCTTCCACGCCCCCACGCTCTCCTTCCCCGTGGCGGGCACTCTCATGGTCGAGCCGACCGAGAGCGAGTCGAAGGAGGAGATCGACCGCCTCTGCGACGCGCTCATCGCGATCCGCAAGGAGATCCAGGACGTCATCGACGGACAGCTCCCGAAGGACGACAACCCGCTCAAGCACGCGCCGCACACGGCCGCCGTCGTCACCGCCACGCACTGGAAGCACGCCTACACACGCGAGGTCGCCGCGTTCCCGGCGCCGTGGACCCGCATCCACAAGTTCTGGCCGACCACCGGCCGCATCGACGACGTCTACGGCGACCGCAACCTCATGTGCCTCTGCCCACCCCCCGAAGCCTACGCCTGACGGCGGTGTGGGAGGGCCAGTGTCCTCGCGGTCGTACGGCGCGCCGGCTGGGGGCGCTCGGGCAGCTTCCTCCTCCTCGCGTACAGGAGTACGGTCTGCCTCGCCGCGCCAGCGCCAGCTCGGCGCAGCGTGCCCGGCCTACGGCCGGGCACCGGCAGCCTATGTCGTCGTCATGTGCCCTCCGCACCCCATCCAGCGTGCCGATGGGCTGAGTCCGGCTCTCCCCGGCAGCAGCCCTGCAGGGGCGCGGGGGTCCACGTCCCGCGTCCCTCGAGGGGTCCTCCCGTGACGCTCCGCGAGTTCCTGCTCCTGGCCTTCTCCTCGCTGTTCGTGATCGTCGACCCGATCGCGCTCGTGCCGTCGTTCCTCACGATGACCGCCCGCGAGGGTCCGCATGCGCGCATCCGCACCGCCCGCCGCGCGTGTCTCGTCGCCACGCTCGTGCTCATGGCGTTCGCGGCCCTCGGGCAGGGGCTGCTCGACCTGCTCGGCATCACGATGCCCGCGTTCCAGATCGCCGGCAGCATCCTCCTGCTTCTCGTGGCCCTCGACATGCTCCGCGCCCGCGCGACCGAGGTGCGCGAGACGCCCGCCGAGGCCGACGCCGCCGCC
>JAYTCP010000117.1:0-1731 GCA_043736435.1 Planctomycetia bacterium
TCCCCCCCGGCGCCCGTGACTCCCGCCGCCTCCGCCCCTGCCCCCGCAGCCACCCCCGCGGCCCCCGCCGCTTGGACTGCCGCCACACCGGTCGGGCGCATCGTCGCCGAGCGCCCCGGCACTGGGCGCGTCCTCGAACGCGCCGGGATCGACTACTGCTGCGGCGGCGCTACGCCGCTGGGTGACGCCGCGAAGGCAGCCGGCCGGGACGTGAAGGCCGTCCTAGCCGAGCTGGCCGCCGTCCGCGAGACGCCCGCCCCCGCCTCCGAGCGCAGCTGGGTCGACGCGCCGCTCCGCGACCTCCTCCGCCACATCGAGGCCACTCATCACGCCTACCTCCGCCGCGAGCTGCCGCGGCTGTCGGCCCTCGTCGAGAAGGTCCGCGGCGTCCACGGGGCCAAGCACCCCGAGTTGACCGAGGTCGCGTCCCTGTTCGCCACGCTCGCCAAAGAGCTCCCGCCGCACCTCGAGCTCGAGGAGCAGCGCCTGTTCCCCGCGATCCTCGCGCTCGACGGCGGGGGGACGACCCCCGCGGCTGACGTCTTACAGCCGCTCTCGACCATGGAGACCGAGCACGAGGGCGTCGGTGCCGCCCTCCACCGCCTCCGCGAGGTCACGAAGGGCTTCGCCGTGCCCGCGGACGCCTGCGCGAGCTACAAGCAGATGCTGACTGGCCTGGCCGCCCTCGAGGCCGACATCCACACCCACGTCCACCTCGAGAACAACGTGCTGGCCCCCCGGGTGCGAGCGCTCACGAGGAAGTAGGTCGCGGCGGCGTGCGCTCCGACCGGGGGGGGCCCCGGGCACAAACCGGCGGTACCGAGCCAGAGCAAACTCCGCCGCTTTTCACAAAGCGGCGGAGTTTGCTCTGGCTCGGTACGTGCGGTTTCCTCTCGCGTCCGTAGGGCATGATCGCGCGCGTGATCGACCTCCACGCCCACGTCCTGCCGGCCGTCGACGACGGGGCGCGCACCCTCGACGAGTCGCTCGAGATGCTGAGGCTCGCGGTCGCCGACGGCACGCGCACCCTGTGCTGCACGCCCCACGCACACGGGCCGGACTACGACGTGCCCGGCGCGCTCGCGATCGCGGCCCACGCCTCGCTCGTCGAGGCCGTCCGTGCGGCGGGCATCGACATTGAGCTGCGGCTCGCCTCCGAGGTCTGGTACCGCCCCGATCTCGACGTCCTCGCCCGGGGGGGGCGCCTGGCCTACCTCGGGTCGGGCACGCACCGCTACCTGCTGGTCGAGTTCGCCCCGACGCACGTGCCGCCCGATGCGGCCGACGTGTTCTTCCGCCTGCGCCTCGAGGGCGTGACGCCGATCGTGGCGCACCCCGAGCGCAACCCGTCGTTCTGGGCGAATCCGGCCGCAGCGGCCCGGCTCCGGGAGGGGGGCGCCCTCCTCCAGGTGACGGCGGGCGCCCTCACCGGCCTGTTCCGCAAGGAGGCGAAGGCCTGCGCCAAGGCGCTCTTCGATCGGGGCGCGGTCGACCTGATCGCCAGCGACTGCCATCACGCGGACCGGCGGCCGCCGGGGCTCGCGGAGGCGACCCGCATCGTGGTGAAATGGGCCGGCCGGGAGCAGGCGGAGCGGGTCACGGAGGGCGTCCCTCGCGCGATCCTCGAGGGGTCCCGGGCGCCTGGAGCGTTCGCGTGAAGGTCGGCGCCTACCTGCTGCTCGCCTTGTGCGGATGGATGGGCGCGGACGGCCTGCGCCGCGCCGGGGCGGC
>JAYTCP010000118.1:0-4764 GCA_043736435.1 Planctomycetia bacterium
GAACGCCGTGCGGCCGTCCTCGCACGCGATCACGCCCGGTGGTCCGCCACGGCCGATGCCGGTCATGCGGACCTCGGGGCGCGACGTCGTCTCCCGGACGGCGGCCTCGAGCGCGGCCGTCGTCACGACCGGGCGCTCGGTCCCGCTCTCGGCGTCCACCTCCATGAGGGCGCGCTCGGCTCCCGAGCCCTTCCACGCGAGCCACGCGTCCTTCCCGGGGATCCAGCCCTCCATCACGAAGCCGGGGCCCGTCCTCGGCCCGGCGAGGACCTGCTCGAGGGTCAGGCGCGGGCGCGGCTTCGGCGCGGCCGCGGGGGCGGGCGCCGACGTCGCGTCCCCCGCCCGGCCGTCGGCGGCACCGAAGGCGGTGAGGAGGAACGCGAGGACGGCGAACGGTGCGCGGAACGTTTGGGGGCGCGGGGGGCCGGGGCGCATCGGCGCAGGATACGGCCGCGGGCCCGCGGGCGGCGCCGCGTCGGGTGGGGCGGCCCGGCGATCGGGGGGCCACCCGCGGCATGTCGGAGGGGGAAGTTAGCATTATGTTCGTATTCGACCGCCTTGGAGTCCGCCATGCCCCGAACCCCGTTCATCTGCGGGGGTGCCCCCCGCACCCCCGACGCCCCCAAGATCGACCTCCACGCTTCTCCCCCGTCTCTCCCTTCTCCTCTGGCGATCCCGCCGAGCGGCGCCTGGGAACGGCATCGGCCGCGGGGGCCGCGGCCCGACGTTCTGCCACTCCCTGCCGCCGCCGAGGGGAGCGGCGGCGCGGGTGCCGTTGCCGAGCGCGGCCCCGCGCTGCGTCCGAGCGAGGGGACCATCGGGAGAACGACGGCGACGGCCGGGCCCGAGCCCGTGCGCCTCGTCGCGCCCACGGCCGTCAGTCCGTTCGCCCCGGGCCGGGAGGTGGCCTTCGCGCGCGTCGACGGGAACCTGCTCGCCGGCTTCGGGGTGCGCGACGGCGATCACGTGGCGCTGTGGCGACGCGACGTCGCCGAGCCCGGCGACCTGGCGGCCGTGCTCGACGCGACCGGGCGTGCGGGCCTCTGGCGGGTCTACCCCGAGCGGGACGAGCTGCGCCTGACGACCGGCGACCCCGCCTGCGCGCGCCGCTCCGGCCGCCGTCCGCGGGTGCAGGGCGTCGTCGTCGCCGTGCATCGGTCGTTCGGGGCGCGCATCGCGGCACCGCGGGCCACATCCCCCAAACGCGCTCGTCCCGGGCCATGATGGCGTGCCGTGACGCTCCCCCGCACCCTCTTCCTGCTGGCTCTTGGCGCCGGAATCGTGGGCCTCGTTCTGCTCTTCTCCCGGGAGGGGCCCTCGCCCCGGCCCGGCGACGAAGCCCCCGGCGAGCACGCGGTGGGCGCTCCCGACCCGCTGGAAGGAGCGGCTTCTCCCGGCGCGCTCCCTTCGGAGTCGCCGCCCTCGCATCCCGTCGAGTCGAAAGCCGGCAAGCCGAACGCAGGCACGCCGAAGACCGGCGAGCCGAAGACCACCCCGCCGACGGCCGTGCCGCCCGAGGCTCGTGTACCGCGACCCCTGCGGGTCTTCAACGACTTCGACGGTGAGCCGATCGTCGGCGCCGAGGTCGCCGTGCTCGACGACCTCCCCGACCTGCGCTCCGGTCTCCATCGCTCGGCGGAGCGCCCGCCCCACGCCAGCGGCGTGACCGAGGCCGACGGCTCGTATGTGGTGGCGGCCGATGCTCCGCGCGCGGGCGCCGTGCGCGTCCGAGCCCGCGGGTTCGTCGAGGCGACGGTGGGGCTCACGCCGTTCCCCGCCGAGATCCGCCTCGCGCGGGTCCGCAGCCTGCGTGTGCGCGTGATCGACGATCATGGACGCCCGATCCCCGGCGCGACGGTGCGTGCGGTCGGGTCCTCGCGCGACGTCGAGGTCAAGACCGGCCCGGACGGCCGCGCCGACGTCGCGGCCGACGGCACGGACTGGCGGCGGCTCGAGGCGTTCGCCGACGGATACGTCGTGGCCCTACGGGATACGACCCTGTCGGGGATGCCCCGGGACGAGACGATCACGATCGTGCTCGACGTGGCGAACCCGATCCTCGGCCGCGTCGTCGCGGACGAGGACGGCGCCCCCATCGCGGACGCGACGGTGGCGCTCGTGTCGGGTGCGGTCGAGCACGGCGTCTTCGCGACGACGACGAGCGGATCCGGCGGCGAGTTCACGCTTCCGGTGCAGACGCCGACCCTGCATACGCCCACTCTTCGGGTGGAGGCGCACGATCGGCTGCTCGGCCTCGTCTCCCTTGGGCAGGACGTGCGCGCCGCGGGGCCCATCGAGGTCCGTCTCGAACGCGGACGCACGGTCGACGGGATCGTGAAGGACGGCGCCGGGGCTCCCGTGGCGGGTGCGCGCGTCCAAGCCGTGCCCGTCCACCCGCTCGCCGCGCGTGCCGGGCCGCGGGAAGCGCACACGCGGGCCGCGACGAACGCCCAGGGTCGCTTCCAAGTGCGGGTCCCCAAGGCCGGTTCGGGTGCGCACTGGCACATTCGCGCCCGTGGTCCCCAGGGTGATTGGGGCACCGTGCCGGTTCAGGGGGCGGAGGAGACCGCCGCGCCGTTCACGATCGTCCTGCGCGGACTGGGGTTCCTCGAGGGCCGCGTGGTGTCCTCCGACGGCTCCGGCGTAGCGGGCGTGCGCGTCCGGCCCACGCAGTCGCCGGCGCTGGATGCGTTCGGCGGTGGGGAGGCGACCCCTGCGTCGGACGGTGGCGTCGCGCATCCTGCCGCCTCCGGCCCGGCCGGCTCCACCCTCACCGTCTCCGACGGGACTTTCCGCCTCGGGCCGCTCCCGGCGGGCGACCTCGAGCTGTCGCTCGAGCGCGACGGTCGGCCACTGGGCCGATCGGTCTCGGTCCGGGTCGAGAGCGGCAAGACCGTCACCCTCGACCCGATCGCGCTGGGCTCGGGGGAGATCTCCGGCGTCGTGATCGACCCCTCGGGCCGCGAGGCTGCCGGGGTCTTCGTCCGTCTCGGGCCCGTGTCGTCCGGCATCATCGGGGACCTTCGGAGCGCCGTGCGCGACACCCGGACCGATGTCGTGGGGCGCTTCCGGTTCGTCTTGCTCGATCCCTCCGAACGCGTGTCGATCCAGGCGACGGTCCCCACGGGTGAGGAGGCGTACCTCGATGGCGTCCTTCCGCGCGCCGAGCCGTTCGAGCTACAGCTCGCGGCCCCGCCTCAGCTGGTGCTCCGGGTGACGCGGGGGGACCAGCTCTACGACGGGCCTCTCCAGGTCTCGTTTCACGGGAGCCTGCCGCCGGTGGGTTCGAGCCGCGGGAGTCCGACGCTCGTCCAGATGAAGGCGTCCTGGGTGAACTGCGCCGTCGGGCAGGTCTCGATCCCGGTGCGGGTCGCCGCTCCCTACGCCGTCGAGGTGAGGTCGGCCGAAGCCGAGCCGGCCACGGCCTCCGGCGTGAGCGAGGTCGATCCCGCCGACCGCACGACGACGCGCGTCACGCTCGATCTGCGCGTGCCCGAGCCCGCCACTCCCGACGCCGGGATGGCCGCGGGCCGCTGACCGTCCCCTCGCGTGCGTTCGCGGGCATCATGGCGATGCCGTGACGTCCTCCCGCGCCCCCGCGCTGCTCGGCCTCGTCCTCGCGATGGTGGCCCTCCTGTTCCTCCTCCTCCGTCCCGGTGCGTCCCCGCAACCCGGAGGGCGGGAGGCGAACGGGACTGGGATGGTGGCGCCCGAGGCTCTCGCGCAGGACTCCGTCGCTCGCCTCCGTCCCGCCCATGCCGCGTCCCCACGCGACGGCGAGACCCCCCGCGGGGTGCACGACGCGGGCGCGTCCCCGGACGTCGCACCGAAGGTGGATCGCTCTCTCCGCGTCGTCAGCGAGGAGGGGACGCCCGTCGCCGGCGCCGAGGTCGGCGTGCTCGACGATCTTCCCGACGTGTCCGCCTGGAGCCGTCGCATCGCCGTCCGGCCGGCGCGTGCCCGCGGCACGACGCAGGTGGACGGGTCCTTCGTCGTGGCGGCCGAGGCACCCCGCGCGGGCGCCCTACGCGTGCGGGCGCCCGGCTTCGTCGAGGCTACGGTGGCGCTCGAGCCGTTCCCCTCGGAGATCCGGCTCGGGCGGGCACGGCGCATCCGCGTGCGTGTGATCGACGATCGCGCGCGCCCGATCGCCGGCGCCACCGTCCGTGTGGCGGGGGGCGACCGTGTTCTCGAGATCGCGACGGACGCCGATGGGCATGCCGAGCTCTTCCCGGATGCCACGGAGCAGCGATGGCTCGAGGTCTTCGCCGACGGATTCGCCCTGCAGCTCAGAGCCTTGGCGGGAGCGAAGGCATCGCCCTCCGACGAGATCACGATCGTGCTCGACGTGGGCCGGCCCCTCACGGGCCGTGTCGTGGCGGCCGAGGACGGCCAACCCCTTGCGGGTGCGACCGTGAAGCTGGTCTCGCAGGGAGGCGATCACCGTGGATCTGCGACGGCGGCAACGGGGCCCGACGGTTCCTTCGTGCTTCGGACCAGCTGGTCGCCCTACGGCACCGCCGTCTTGCACGCGACGGCGCCGGACCGCCTGCTCGGGATCGTCTCGTCGAGCTTCGATCCCCTCGCCGACGCTTCCCTCGTGATCCCTCTCGAACGCGGTCGGAACCTCTCGGGCATCGTCCAAGACGGCGCCGGCGCCCCGATCGCGGGCGCGCGCGTCCAAGCGCTTCCGGTCTACTGGCACGCGACCAGCGGGATCGACGGCGAGGCGCTGACGCTCGACGTGACGGATGCGGAGGGCCG
>JAYTCP010000119.1:0-4412 GCA_043736435.1 Planctomycetia bacterium
GGGGGCCCCCGCCGCGACCGCCCCGCAGCCGGCTAAGCGGGGATCGACGCCCGGGCGGACGCGGGGGGCCGGCGCGACCGGGACGGGGCGCCCCTCGTCGCGGACGCCATCCCGGCGACGTCGCGGCCGAGGAGGAGATCGCCGACGCGGCTCGACGCGCCGGGCCAGAAGCCGACGTCGCCCTCGAAGCGGGCCGGGTTGCGGAACGTCCCAAGCACGAGGTCCCACAGCGGCAGGTCGCTGTAGTTGTGCCTGTGCACGCCGCGGCCGTGGTGCACGCCGTGGGACTCCGGACGCTGGATGACGTATCCCAGCCAGCGGGGCGTGCGAAGGTTCGCGTGCTGGAACATCGCGTTGAACGCGAGGAACGCGCCCATGAGGCCTCCGGCCTCGGGCGTCAGCCCGAGGAGCGGGAAGGCCACGACCGTCCCGATCGAGGTGAAGGCCACGAGGTCGATCGGGTGCTGGTACCAGGCGCCGAACGCGTCCAGGCTCTCCGCCGCGTGGTGCATCTGGTGGCTCCTCCGCCACAGCCAGCCCCACTCGTGCGCCGTGCGGTGGTAGCCGTAGTGGAAGAGCTCGTAGACCAGGATGCCGACGAGGCCGCCCCAGAAGGTCCCGAGGCCCGAGAGGTCGAGGAGCGTCCACGCGGGAAGGACCGCGGCCCAGCCTTCGCCGACCTTCAGCGAGAGGTAGAACATCGCGGCCGTGAGGAGGAGGGCGCGCAGGCGCCATCCCCGGGAAGCGGGATACCGACGCGCGCGGACCACGAGATCGAGAGCGAGGAACGCGGGGAGCACGAGCCACGCGATCCAGGTGAACAGCTCGGACATGGGAGGGTCTCCATCGGCGGGCGCGAGATCGCGTCCGCAACGGGAGGCACCCTAGGCCGCGCGGAGGCGCCTGTCGTCCGACTTGGGGTCCAGCGCGGCTGGACTCGAGGTCAACCTCCCCCGGCGCGGCCCCTCACTTGCGCCGGACCGCGCCTCCCACCCGTCCCGCACGGCCAGCGCCTCGAGGATCAGGTGATCCCGGCTCTCGAAGTGGTTGTAGAAGGTGGTCTTCGTGACGCCGACGGCCGTGAGGATGCGGTCGAGCCCGACCTCGTGGAACCCGTGCGTGTAGAAGAGGTCGAGCGCCGTGAAGAGGATCCGCTCGCGGGTGTCCCGGGGCGCAGCCCCGAACAGCTGCGCGGCCGACTTCGGGAGGTCCGGGGCCATGGGACCGGAAGTCTACCGCACCCGCCGACGTACGTCCGGGCGCCCGGGGCGCCCGCCTACACCGGACGCTTCCCGCCCGTCGCCAACAGGACCGCCCCGCCCGCGATCGCGGCAACCCCGGCCCACAGAGGGACGTTCACGCGCGAGCGTTCCTCGACCTTCACCTTGATCGGGCCGATCTCCGCCTTCGTCTCCTCCTTCGTGTACCAGAATCCGCCGTAGACGACGGCGAGGACGCCGAGGACGATCAGGGCGAAGGCGAGAAGGCGCATGGGGGGGTCTCCGTGTGTCGTGGGGGCCGCGGGCTGCGGCTGCATGCCCGCGCGGGGGATCAGGCGGAGCCGGCGCTGAGCTTGACCAGCAGGTCGGCCATGTCGTCGGCGTGCTCCTCCTCCATCGCGAGGATCGACTCGAGCATGCGCCGGGTCGTCGGGTCGCCGTCGCCGACGAAGCGGATGCCCTCCCCGTAGGCGTCGATGGCGATGCGCTCCGCGACGAGATCCGCCCGGATCATGTCGACCAGCCCGGTCGACGCGTCGTACTCCGCATGGGACCGTGCCTCGAGGCGCGCCGGCGAGAAGTCGGGATCGCCGCCGAGCTGGGAGATGCGCGCCGCGAGCTGGTCGGCATGCAAGAGCTCCTCCGCCGCGTGCTTGGCGAACTCGGCTGCGACGGGCTCGGCTGCGAGCCCCTTGGCCGTGAACGCGTGCCGCTTGTACCGAAGCACGCACACGAGCTCCGTCGCGAGGGCCTGGTTCAACAGGTCGATGACCGCGGCGCGGTCCGCACCGTATCCGTCGGTGACCGCGCCGTCCGCCAGGCTCGCGCGCGCGCGGGCGCGCAGCGTCGCCGTGTCGCTCCGGGCGGGGGTCGCCGACCGGCGAGGCGGGGTCGCCGGGACGCGGGGCTTGTCGGTCATGACGATCGGACTCCGGGGGGACGACGGGCACGGAACGGCCGGACCTTGGATGCCGGTGCCCCGGGTGGGAGGCCCCCATCCGCGCGGGTCGACACCCCGCTCCGCCTGGTCACTTGGAGACCCCCGTGGCGACGGGCGCCGCCTCGGCACCGGACGTCACGTCGGCACCGTCGAGGCGGCTGGGCACGTCGACGGAGGGGGGGCGCGGAACGAGCGCGGACAGGACCTCCGCCAACGAGAAGCACGTCACGGCCGCGCCGGCCTGCCGCAGCGACGCGTCGACCCGGGTCCGATCGGCTCCGGGGTCGAGCACGACGGCGAGGAGTCGCGCGTCGGCGGCCTGGCTCCGCGCACGGCGGATGCCGAAGCGGACGCGAAGCGCGGCGAAGGGCGGGAGCGCGAGGACGCAGATCGCGGTCGCGCCGCCCAGCGTCGCGAGCGAGACGGCGTCCGACGTCGTGGTTGCGTTCGGCCCGACCGTGGTCGAGATCCCCGCAACCTCGAGGTGGCGGGCGAGCACCTCGCACGCGGCCCGATCCGCCTCCGCGAACGCGGGCAGCAGCAGGGCGGAGCCGAGGTTCGGAGGCGGGGGCACCGGGGCAGGGAGCTCGTCGAGCGACTCGCGGACCCCGTCGCAGATCGTGAGGTAGCGCTCCTCGTCGAGCTGTCCGTCGCGTCGATCGCGCTCGGCATGCCGGAGCGCCGCGAGCAGGACCATGTCGTCGGCGGCGACGGCGCCTACCTTCGCCCGGAGCTCCACGACGACCCGTCCGACTCCCGCCGCGTCGAGCGCGATCAGGCGCTCGTACGCCCGCTCCGCCGGATCGAGCACCGGCTCGTCCCCGAGGAGGACGTGGAACATGCCGAACCCGGGGATGTAGCGCCCCACGACGGCGAGGCACAGGGTGAGGGGGATCGCGAGGAGCAGGCCGGGGATGCCCCAGGCCCACGTCCAGAACACGGTCGCGAGCACGACCGCAAGGGGCGAGAGCCCCGTGCGATGGCCGTACACCACCGGCTCGACCACATTCCCGATGATCACGTCGAGCCCGAGGATCGTCGCGAAGACCGCGATCGTCCCCCCCCACCCGTCGAAGACTGCGATCGAGACGGCGATCGGGAGAGCGGCGCCGATCCAGGTCCCGACGTAGGGGATGAAGCGCAGGAGGGCGCAGAGCAGACCCCAGAGCGCGGCGTTGGGCAGCCCGATCAAGTACACGCCGATGCCGACGGTCGTGCCATACAGCGCGTTCACGGCCAGATTCGAGAGGAGGTAGCGGGCGACCCGCTTCGCCGCCTCCTCGAGCGCCTGGGAGGAGACGCCGAGCCGGGAGGCCGACCCGAGCGCGAGCAGGCGGTCGCGGACGTCGACGCGGAACGCCAGGAGGAAGATCGCGAGGAGGATCACCACCGCGGAGTCCCCGAGGGGCCCGAGCGCCGAGCCGAGCATCTCCCCGTAGACGGAGAGCGGGCCGGGCTCGTCGGGGACGATCCGGACGGGCACGGAAGCCGTTCTCGGCACCGAGCGCGGCGGCGGCGGGGCGCTCGGATCGCGCATCGCACCGTCGTCCGAGCCGGTGCTCAGGGCGCCCTCGAGCTCCTTGAGGCGGTCGGAGGCCTCCTTGATCGGAGACCCGATGCCGCCGGACCTCAGGAAGGCGAACTTCGCTTCGAGCGTCTTCTGGTACTCGGGCAGCCGCCTCGCGAGGTCCACCGCCTGCGCGCCGGACACCCAGAGCACGGCAAACATCCCGACCGCCAGCGCGAGGACGCAAAGCACCGCGGCTCCCGCCCGCGGGATCCGGAGCTTCTCGAGCGCCTTCGAGACCGGGGAGAGCAGGAAGGCGACGAAGGCCGCCAGGGAGACGGGGATGAGGACGTCGCGCGCGAGGACCAAGGCCGCGACGGTGGCGAGGACGGCCAGGGTCCGGAGCGCCGCGGTCGTCGAACCGAGCGCGGGCCGGGCCGCGCGGGACGCGGGCGTGCTCGAGCGCCCCTCGCCCGCGGGCGGGGGAACCCCCGACCCCTCGACCCGGGAGACCGCCGGCGTGGCGATCAGGGAGTCCTCGGCGGGAGGGTTCGGCATGACGGGGGCGTCCGCAGGGGGTCGCGGCGGGACCCGCCGGCGGCTCGATGAGGGAGCCTCCCTTGGATGCCCGACCGACCGCCGATGGCCGGGGCGTCGGGCGCTTCCCCGCCCTCGGCCCGGGGAAGGTCGGCGCGGGGGGCCGGGGAGGGTCGGCGCTGGGGGGGGCGGCGCGACGGCCACGGGG